>JAIDXU010000282.1 GCA_029058455.1 Paramuribaculum sp. | reverse complement strand
CGCGACTCCGCGCTGCTCCGGAGTCTCGTGGGCTCGGAGATGTGTCTAATAGACAGCTGTTAACGTCAATCACCTTCGCAGCTCAGGCCATGACCCCGGCCCCTAAAAAAGTAGGCGTCTATGTAGAGGGAGGCATCGACCGCGCCCAGAGATCTGTAATCAATTCGGCTGTGCTTGCCCGTCTGTCAGGCAACAAGGATTATGTGGCCTTTGAGCGTAACAGTGCCTTTATCAAAGCTATCGACAAGGAACATGACTATCAGGTCTCCGGCGAAGTGCCTGAAAGAGAGATCCGTTCTATCGGCGAGAAGCTGGGCGTTGATTATGTAATCGTGATCAATGCCGAGATAATAGATGATGAACAGTGCCACATGTCGGCGCGTCTCATCAACCTTGTTACGGGCGAAATAATCAAATCGGTGAGCATAAACCGTGAATATACCGGCTCGGCCGACCTTACCAATATGGCCAACAATGTCGCCTACCGTCTCATCAACAAGAAATCAAAATAATTTCCCCGCGTTATGAAATCACTGATTAATATTTGCCTCGCTATTATATTGGGGGTGATGGGTGTGATGCCCACGGTAGCTCAGACAAACGGCGTTAAGAAAAAATTGGCCGTTTATGCCACGGGCGAGGATGTTGACAATAAAGTTAAGAAAGTGTTTCGCTCCAAGCTGAGCACTGCCATAGTGTCGAGCGGTCAATATGCTCTTGTAGAGACCGGTCCTGAATTTCTTGCCATGCTCGAGAAAGAGATGGATCGTCAGACCTCGGGTGAAGTAAGAACCAGTCAGATCGCCGCCCTTGGTCAGAAATATGGTGTAAAGATAGTAGTGGTAGCCGATATCAGCGATTTTGATGAAGAGTTGTTTGTCGTGGCCCGAAGCATCAATCTTGAAACCGGACTTGTGGAAAACACCATCGATGAGAGCGGTCCGAGCGAAGGATTGCCCAACATAGAAAATCTTGCGAAGAAAGTTGCCACTGCTCTTATGGGATTATCAAGGAGTTCCGGATCTCGATATTCTTCATCATCAGGTGGTGGCAATGTAGAGAGCTTCACAGTCAACGGCGTGACATTTGAGATGGTGAGGGTCGATGGCGGTAGCTTTATGATGGGTTCCTATAGTGGAGCTAATGATGAGCAGCCTGTTCACTCCGAGACCGTATCGACCTTTTATATCGGCAAGACCGAGGTTACTCAAGCTCTATGGGCGGCTGTGATGGGTAATAATCCGTCATATTTCAGAGGTGAGACTCGCCCTGTAGAGCAGGTGTCGTGGTATGATTGTCAGGAATTTGTCGAGCGTCTGAGTCGACTCACGGGTAGGATATTCCGTCTACCTACCGAGGCTGAATGGGAGTTTGCGGCGCGAGGAGGAACCCGCTCCCGTGGTTATACCTATAGCGGTAGCGATGATGTTTATCGTGTGGCGTGGTATGCGGAGAACAGCGGCGCAACCACACATCCTGTAGCTCAGAAACTTGACAATGAGCTTGGGCTATATGATATGTCGGGCAATGTGTGGGAGTGGACTTCTGATAATTATAGTTCCAATTATAATTCTCCACGTAACAGCTCCAATCGCGTGGCTCGCGGCGGCAGCTGGGGCAACTCCGCTCCTGGCTGTCGCGTTGCTAGTCGCTACTTCAATTCGCCGGGTAACCGCGACGCTGACGTTGGCCTGCGGCTGGCTCTTTAGTTACACTCCGATGATTTCCCATCCTCTAATTGTAAGCTTTTCGAGATTAAAGCAAATAAAAATTCAGAGCCGGTTCGTTGGGGGATGAATCGGCTCTGAGGGGATTTAATAAATTCACCATGTGGGAGAGGTGAGGGGAATTTCGGATAGTGATGAGAAGCGGGTAGGCGGCAGCTGGGATATGACATAGAGGCCTATGGCGCGGGTCATGACGATGTCATCGTGGTGACCTTGTGCGGCTGAATAGCCTCCGCTTGGAGTTTGCTGAAACACAGCCATTTCTTCGATGGCATGTTTGTCGCGCTCGATATACAGACCGTCTCTCACCGAAGCGATGAGGTTGGTCACGGCGGCCTGTTTGGTGCGCCGGTTGGTGTGAAATCCGGGTCGGGTGTCAAGGGTTGGATGGAGTTTGTCGATAGTCGTGCGCACATATAGGTTGGCATAAGCGCGGCGCAATTCCCCGAGTATGTAGAGTGAGGGATCGCAATTGCCACCGCTTTCAAGCGTGTTGCTTTCGATTATGAGCAGA
The DNA here is from genome assembly GCA_029058455.1 of Paramuribaculum sp. Lineage (GTDB taxonomy): Bacteria > Bacteroidota > Bacteroidia > Bacteroidales > Muribaculaceae > Paramuribaculum. The sequence goes on along the minus strand of JAIDXU010000282.1, from coordinate 14,282 downwards.
GCGTCGGAATAGAATCGGGCTATGGCGGCGGCTTTCCAGCCTATGATGTCATGATCGGCATGACCGCGCCATTGGGCCACGACTTCCGGAAAGGGCCCTGAGGCGGGGTAGCGGTCAAAAACACATATCACGCTCCAGTCGCTTTTGAGACTGCGGCCCCCTATGTCGACGCTTACCACATAGCGGTTGCGCTCCGGTGAGGGCATTTGCCAGATTTTAAGTCGCCCGGTTGAGTCGGCTTTAAACTCCACGTTGCGGATAGCATCATGGCCGGTGAGAGCTTTTCCCTCGATTTCGCCTACAAAATCGGGATCGGTGCATGAGGCGGCAAGGGTATCGAGATGTTCAGGAGCAAAGACACCGAAGCCGGTATTGACAAAGGCTTCTATGTCGTCGGTCGGAAACTCGGCTTTGATGCCCGAGGGGTCGGCGTAGTTTTTTGATGAGGTGCGATACCAGTTGATCTGTTCGAGCGAAACGCCTTTGTTCCATAACATCTTTTCATAATCGGAGAGTGTGGAAGCGAGATTGATTCGCTCGAGGGATGACTCGAACGGCTGACGGTAGATGTCGATTTCATACCACGGCACGAAAACTCCCGTATAGGCCGACTGGCCGTCACGGGCTTTCTTCCATTCGCTGTGAAAATAGTTGCCCATGCCGTTGGCCGTGCTTTCGATCACTACCGCCGTCATGGGTGAGTAGGGCACCGTCGAGGTGATCGTGCGCAGAAAATCGGCGCTTTTGCGGCGCGGCGTGTTGAGCCAGAACGCCACTTCGGTGAGATGGGCCATCGAGCAGTCGAGGCCTCTCAGCGCGTCGGGTGAATTGCTTGTGCCGAGAGCTATGCGACATCCACGCCCCACAAGCTCATGCTTGCCGCGGGAGTCACGGCAAGGCTTGAGGGCCAGCGGCTTGTCGCCCGATTGCATGTCGGCGGGGTAGGAGGCGAGCATGTCATAATACATGTCGCGGATATTTGCCGCCGAGCTGTTGACATGGGCGCAGATGAGTGAATTCCAGTTGGTGAGATGAATAATCTGAATCCATGCGAAATACATCTGCACGAGGGTGCTTCCGCCCCACTGACGCGCCTTAAGCATGATAAGGCGTATCGGCTTGTTGTTAAGGCGCATATTCTCCATTATGGCCAACACGCGCCGCTGGGGTGCGTTGAGGGTGAAAGGCACTATGCGCCCTGTGATTTTATGTCTTATCCTGACACATTTCTCACACCAGTATTCAAAATCGTGGCGGAAACGCAACTGATTATAGCCGAACGAGTCGGTGAGTTTCTCCCAATCAGGGTCGGCTATCATTGTCGCGGGCAGTCTCACCTCCTCGGGTTCGAAAGGTGTGGCTACGCTTACCCGCTCAATGAGCGATCCCCGACCCGTTATGGGGTTATAGTCATGCCAAAGGCTCTGAAGCGCGGTCATTCTTCGGCTATCCTCGGCGAGAATCAAATCAATATCACTGCTCATTGCAACATTATTTTGTGAAACATGAAATCGGGCGAAACCGAGCCTTGAAGCTCGATTTCAATAAACGGGCGTCGCGGCAGGAGAAACGTGGTGACAAAAGGTTGCTTAACCGCTCCTGAAATATGAAAAATGGCGGCGGGATGGGAGGAATTTCCATTGGGATAGCCTTTGGCTGAGAGGGTAATAGTGAGATCGCAGTCTGAGCAACTCATCATCACCGCGAGTCGGTTGAGGCGTGGGCGCCCGGGAGGAATGGCGATAGATGCACGCCATTTCACACTTGTGGTTTCGGCCGGAACCGATGAGGCCGAGAGAGCTGCAAGCGAGTCAGAATCCCCGAGATAAAGAGCCTCCGACCCGGTAAAGAGAATGTCGGGTGCAAAGGGGAGCGCAATAGAGTGACAGTCACGGCGGGAGGGGTCGAGAGCGAGGAGATTTCCCTCACCGTGGCGCAACAGCAGACTTCCGGTCGCCGGTATGAAGCCTAATCCGTTAAATTTCATGCCGGGGAGGGGAGTGGTGAGACTCTTGGCAGAAGCTCCCGACATGGCTGTCACCTCTCTGCCCCCTGCGGTGAGCGCGGCAACACAATCACCTGCCTGAGTGATATGGCCGGGCGACATGACCGCTCCCATGCTGAGCGCGCCGACACTCAGGGCTCGCCCTGCTGAGGATGAAACTCCCACGCCCCAAACACCTTCAGAGGTGAAGGCATAGAGGTGGCCGCAGCCAAATTGCCACGATGAGCGACTGCGGGGTGAGGTTGCAAGAGCGATAATTTTAGCCGCGCCGCAGTCGGCATGAGATACCGGCGCGAGGGGATTGGATGCGGGAGCGCATAGAATCATCCCTTTTCCCGAGGCTCTGACCGGAAGCTCCACACTTTCGACAGGCATTGGTGAGTGAGACTCGACAAACTTGCGCGGTGAGAAATCGGATGTAATTGCATAAGCGTAATCTCCCTCCGGAGCGGGAGTGAGAGCTATGGGGCCGACACTCTTTATTCCCTCGCTGCCGGTATTGATCCACGCCTCCAGCGTCACGGCGTCGTGACGGGGAAAGCAAATGAGGGGTGACAGCTCGCGAGGTGCGCGTTTGGTGTCGCCCGACATAAACACCCCCTTCGACCCGTCGGCGAGAGTGACCCTCACGGCTCCGATCCATGCCGCCGAGTCATTAAACGAAACTGCAATCGACTCAAGCGGAAAAACCTCGCAATTGCGGAGGGTAATATCTCCCCAAAGAGTCACGTCACCGTGTCGAGCCACACATCCCGCCACGAATCCTCCCGGAGCGATTGACGGAATAGTCACAGGCAGGTCGCCGGCAGGCGCGCTGCGGAGGGAGGCAGTGACCGAACTACCGGCCATACCCCTCACTGTGGCGACCTTGCGAAGCGAAAAGAGATCTTCATATCGAGGTGACGTAGCAGGAAAAACAGTGACTTTCAGCGACGGATTCGAGCCTGAGGGGTTGTCAATGCGGCAGGTCACTACCGGAGGGGTCTGAACTTCTCCGGTCGAGGCAAGCAGTTCGATTATCGCCGGCACCGAGCCATCGGCCAATGGGGGCACTACCGCTGCGACCCGCGAGGGTGTGACCGTAAATGTCAGCGGGCCTATCGCTCCGTCGGTGCCTATCGCCCCTGTAGCGGAAATGCCCGGAGTGAGATATTTGCCGAGCACCACCGGCAGGGAGCTTCGTTTCACTCTCCCCTCGCCATCGCATAGCCTCCATGCGGCGGCAACGGGAGTCATGACTGCGCCCGAAACCGCAACCAATTGTTCGAGACGCATATAGGCTGCTGTAACAGCTTTTGTCACAGCGGCTATATCTTTGGCTGAGATGCCGGCGCGAAGGTCATCAGTGGAGGTGAGTTTAAGGCCGGTCACGGTCTCTGACACCGGTTGCAGCAGCTCGGTCTCAAATGTAGGTACACCGAGCAGCAGATCGTCGTTATCCTTCTGCCACACATTTGCCCGGCGGCTCAGTGTCAGCGGCCCGAGAGTTGTCATGACAATTGCTTTTCCATCGCCGGTGCTCACGCCACACATCACGCTGCCCGACCCGTTTCCGCCGGTATCGGCCACCACCGCCGGCGTGTTTCCCGAGGGTGACAGCATGGCGATACGGTTGGCGGCGTCGGTGAGCAGCAGCGTCACGCCGTTATCCTCGGGCAATTCGCACACGGGGCGCCAGCCTCCCTGAGCGACAAGAGTTTCGGGAAAAGCCACAGGCATGAGAGCCGGCTCACCTCTCGTCGGCGACGGGCGCAGATTCACACATTCACTCACCGCTCCGGGCGATTCTACCGAAACGGCGGCTTTGATTTCAATAATTTTGCGTGTATTCATAGCAGAGATTTGATAAAGAAATAATTGCGCAAAATTAATTCGCACCCTGTTGTGGAAAAAAGTCAAAGCGCCTCCGGGTAATTTTGCAGATAACGCGATTATTGATTAAATTTGCGTTTTCTCAGGCTCCGTCTGCAGTCGGAATTATTTGAAAAAATTACAGTTAACGCCAAACCAAAACCCTCGCGCAAGGGTTGATATTATATATCAACTCCTGTTATAAAAGGGGCGGATAGCGTTTCGACTTCAATTCCATTCATTCTCAGGCTGTTGCGGCCTCAATATTATTAGTGCTAAGTGAACTCCGATTCAAAGACCATACGTTGCCTTAAAAAGGCACTCCGCATATTTCTGCGCGTCATAATCGTGCTGCTTCTGATTGTGGTGATTCTTCCCGCATTGCTCTATATTCCGGCAGTGCAGGACTTTGCTGTGAAATTCGCCTCCGAAAAAGTGTCTCAGGCAACCGGCATGGATATTTCTATCGGTCAGCTGAGATTGAGATTTCCGTTAGATTTATCGCTGCGCGACGTGACGGTGATAGAGGCTTCGGGCGATACTCTCGCCACGCTCTCAACTGCTAAATTGGGTGTTGATGTCATGCCGCTTTTCCACGGCGAAGCCCGTCTCCGCCAGGTCGATATCGACAATGTTAGCTATCGCATGGGCACTCCCGACTCGGTTATATGTCTGCGCGCCAATGTCAATAGGTTTACCATTGCCAAGGGTAGCAGCTATGACTTCAAGCGTCAGCTCATCAACATCACCGATGCGCGTCTCAACGGCGGCAAGCTCAATCTGTTGCTGAAAGACACAGTTACCCCTACTCCTGTCGACACCACTCCCCCTATGGCTCTGCGCATACAGGCCCGGGCGCTAATGCTTGAGAATATCGACTTTGAAATGAGAATGATGCCTCTCATCGACACCCTGAGAGCCGTGGTGCCTCTGGCCGTGCTGAGAGAGGGAAGCGTTGATCTCGGCAGTCAGCTCATAAAGGCGCAATCGCTTTCGGTCGATTCTGTTTCCGCCACCTATCTCACTCCGTTGCTGAGTGACGGCGAGGTGGCTGCTGCTCCTGTTGATTCGGTTACTGCCGCCGACAGCTCGTCGCTGTGGAAAATATATGCCGACTCGGTCAGACTCACGGCTACTCACGCCCTTTATGGTGTAAGTGGTGCTCAACCGTTGCCCGGTCTCGATATGAACTATCTTGAAGTCAGCGATGTAAGCATTGCCGTAGACTCATTCTATAACTGCGGTCAGGATATAACCGTGCCTCTGCGTCAGCTTAAGGCCACCGAGCGGTGCGGACTCACCCTCAACGCGTCGGGTCTTTTCAAGATGGCCGATTCGATTATGACGGCCGGCGACTTCGAGCTGTTTACCCAAAGGTCAAACCTTATGTTTGACGCTGAAATGGGTCTCGGCGACTTCACTTCCGAAACTTTCTCGGCGCCGTTGTCGCTTCAGGCCCGTGGCGATCTCTCGCTCTATGATGCTGCGCTTGCGGTGCCCGCCATAACTCCGATAGTCAATGCTCTGCCCGCCGGTCCCGGCGTGGAGCTGGTGGCCGACATTACCGGTACGACCCGCCGTGTGAGCGTCAACAAGGTGTCGTTCGACCTTCCGCGTGTGGCTATGTTGAGTGCTTCGGGCGCAGTCGACAATCCCTTCCTGCCCGACCTTATAGCCGGAAAGATAGACCTCAACGGAGCTATTCGCAATGTCAATTCCCTCAAGCCGGCTCTGCTCGATGCCAAGCTTGCCAAGCAGGTCAACATACCTCCCATCACTCTGTCGGGCAACGTTATCTATTCTCCCAACCTCGCTTCGGGCAGCCTCAAGGCTCTGACCTCGGGTGGAGCATTGGCTCTTAACGGCAGCTGGAAGGCGCGTTCCGAAGGCTATTCGGGAGCTCTGCAGCTCAAGGAATTTCCCGTTGATATGTTCATGCCGTCGCTCGGTGTGGGCAAAGTCACCGCTTCGGCCAAGGTCGACGGTCACGGCTTTAATTTCTTCTCGCCTAAAACCGAAGTTCTTGCCGACGTGAGTCTTGACCATGCCACTTATCTCGGTGAAACCTATACCAATATCGTTCTTCACGCCGATCTCACCAACGGCACTGCCAACGGCATGATTGCTTCAAACAACCGGAACCTTGATTTCGACACCGACTTCACCGCCACTATCTCCAAATCGGGATATGACTGGACCCTCGACGGCGACCTGATTCATGTCGATCTCCAGGCGCTGAAGCTGTCTGAATCTCCTCTCAGCGGTGCTATGTCGATGACCTCAAGCGGCACCGCTTCGGCCGATTTCTCCAGGATTGACGGCGAGGTTACCCTTACCCGCGTTGACTTCCTCATTGGCACATCCCCCCTCATGGCCGACACCATAGCGCTGACTCTCAACACCGATTCCTCAACGCTCGTTACCCTTCGGTCGCAGGGCATAGATATGGTTGCTTCCTCGCCCGATCCATTGATGAAGATTCTCGACTCCACCGCGCCGCTCACTCAGCTTATCGACACGGTGATGGTGTCACATCAGCTCGACGTGGTAAGGCTTCAGCAGTCGCTGCCCCGATTCTCGATGGCTTTCAATGCCGTGACCCCCAACCTTATCACCCGCTTTATCTCGCCCGACGGCATGGCGCTTAAGAATCTCAACATGAGATTCTCAAACGACTCCCTGATTCATCTCGCGGCTTCGGCCCGCGGTCTCAACACCGGGTCGATGATGCTCGACACAGTCGATTTCCATCTCAATCAGCGAGGCAAGTATCTGCTGTTTGACGGCGCGCTCAATCAGCGTCCCGGCACTCTCGACAATTTCGCTCATGTCAAGGTCAACGGTTTTGTGGGCTTCGACAAGCTCTCGGTGTTGCTCCGCCAGTCGAACATCAGGAACGAGCAGGGCTACATGATCGGTGTCAACATCACCTCGGCCGACTCGGTTATAAGCGCCCATTTCGTGCCGGGCAAACCTATTATTGCCTTCAAGCGCTGGGCCATCAACCCCGACAACTATATTACCGTCGACCTCAAGCGCCGGCACATCTCCGCCGACCTTTCGCTCACCGGTGATAATTCCTATTTCAAGCTATATACGCTCAACGAAACCGCTAACAGCAATCAGGAAGATATTGTGGTGGAGATCTCCAACATCCAGCTTCAGGACTGGCTTTCGATCTCACCTTTCGCTCCGCCGATCAAGGGCGACATAGGTGCCGACATGAGATTCCATCTCACTCCCGAAGCCATTACCGGCAAAGGCGATCTTTCGATCAACAACCTTTATTACGGTCGTGATCGGGTGGGTAATTTCGGTCTCGATCTCGATCTGTCGACCAATCGTGCCGGCGCGATTACCGCCGATCTCGGCCTGATGGTCGACTCGGTCAAGGTGATCACCGCTACCGGTGCCCTCAACGACACCACACGCGTGAGTCCCTTTATGCTCGACCTTAACCTGATAAGATTCCCTCTTGCCGTGGCCAATCCTTTCCTACCCAAGGAGTATGCTCGTCTCAGCGGTCGTCTCAACGGCTCGATGGATGTGACAGGTTCTATGACAGCTCCGGTGCTCGACGGCTATCTGCAATTTGATTCGGCGGCTGTCAACGTCGGCATGTTGGGCACCAAGTTCAGCTTCTCCGACTCAAAGGTGTCGGTCGACAGCAATCTTGTGAGATTTGACAATTTCGCCATCACTGCTGTCAACTCCAATCCTCTCACCGTCAACGGCACTGTCGACGCCCGTTCGTTCGCCGATCCTAAAATAGACCTCGGCTTGAAGGCTCACAACATGCAGATTGTAGGCTCATCGCGTCCGCGCGGTGCGGATGTCTACGGCAAGGCGTTTATCGACCTCGATGCGTCGCTCAAAGGCTCCATGCAGTTCATGATGGTAAATGCCGACCTCTCGTTGCTCGCGCCCTCAAATGTTACCTATATCATGACCTCGGGTCCGGAGGCTCTCACCTCTCAGGCCAGCAATATGGTGGAATTTGTGGTCTTTTCCGATTCGACTGCGGTTGCCAAAGCCGATTCGGTAGCCCCTGCGCTCAACTTTATGCTCGAGGCCAACCTCACCGTCGAGGAGGGTACGACAATCAACGTAGATCTTTCTACCGACGGTAAGAATAAGGTTACAATTGAGGGCAACGGTACTCTCAACTATGAGATGACACCCATGAATGATGGCCGTCTGACCGGCCGGTTTAACATTAATTCCGGCTTCGCGCGCTACACGCCTCCGTTTATGAACGAAAAACTCTTCAATTTCCAGGAGGGAAGCTACGTGGCCTTTAACGGCAACATGCTTAATCCGGTGCTCAACATACATGCCTATGACCGCATGAAAGCCAATGTCACCCAGTCGGGCCATGACAGCCGGTTGGTCAACTTCGATGTGCTGCTGTCGGTGACCAACACACTCGAAAATATGAATGTGGCGTTTGATCTCACTACCAACGACGACCTCACCGTTCAGAACGAGCTGACCTCCATGAGCCCCGACCAGAGAGCCAATCAGGCAATGAACCTCCTGCTCTATAATGTTTATACCGGAGCGGGAACCAAGGGCAACGCCAATATCGGCAATCCTCTTTATTCATTCCTCACTTCCCAGCTCAACTCATGGGCCGCCCAAAACATCAAGGGTGTGGATATATCGTTTGGCGTCGACCAGTATGACAAGACCACCAATGGCTCTACCTCCTCGACCACAAGCTATAGCTACAAGGTGTCGAAATCGCTTTTCAACGACCGTGTGAAAATCATTGTCGGCGGCAACTACTCTACCGACGCCGATGCTGACGAGAATTTCTCTCAGAACCTCATTAACGACATCTCCTTTGAATATCTCCTCAACCGTTCAGGCTCGATGTATGTCAGAGTGTTCCGCCATGTGGGATTTGAAAGCATACTCGAGGGTGAAATCACCCAGACAGGTGCCGGTTTCGTGATGAAACGCAAGCTCTCCACCCTGCGCAATCTCTTCAACTTCCTCCCGTCGCGCAACTCGGCACCCGTTCCGGCAACCCCCTCCGAGCCTTCTCCCGCTAAAAGCGATTCAACCGCTGTGATACCCGCAACCCTTCCGACAACCCACGACCAAGACCGCTGATCATGAAATCACGATTCTCATCATATAGCCGCAGAATTATTCTGCTTCTCCCTCTTGCCCTGCTTCTGCTCGGCCCCACAGGCTGCTCCACCACGCGTCGCCTCCCCGAGGGGGAGATACTCTATACCGGAGTGAAAAAGATAGCGATTCAGGCACCCGATTCTCTCCCGTTGGGCAACGGCATTGCCGCTGACGTAAAGGCTGCCGTTAATGTCAAGCCCAACAACTCGCTCATCTCTCCCTATCTGCGCTATCCGTTTCCGCTCGGTCTGTGGGTCTACAACAACTGGCCCAACCCCGAAAAGGGTTTCCGTCACTGGCTGTATGAAAAGCTGGTGGCCGAGCCGGTGCTGATTTCCGACGTGAGACCCGAGGTGCGCACACACATGATCGACGAGATACTCGACAACAACGGCTATTTCCGCGGTCATGCGAGCTATGAGCTTGTGCAGGGCAAAAACAAGCGTAAAGCCTCGATAAGATATAACGTTGAGCCGGGGCCCACATACCTGCTCGATTCAATTCAGCTGCTGCCCGACACCTGCTATCTCAATCACCTTATCGACTCGGTGGCCTCACGCTCCACCTATCTCAGGTCGGGACAGCGCTATTGTGTTGACTCGCTTTCAACCGAGCGTATGAAGATAGCCAATGTGGTGAGAAACCACGGCTTCTATTTCTTCAAGCCCGACTATGTGGAATATCTCGCCGACTCTACGATTACTCCGCTCAAAATCAGTCTCAGGCTCATGATGGCCAAAGGCCTCCCGAAGCCTGTGTTGCAGCAATACTCCACCGGTAAGATCACCACACGGGTCTATCGTGCCAACGGCGGCGGCACTCCCGACACTATTTCCTCGCGCAAGGGTGACATCATAGTGATGAGGCCCGCGCGTCTGCGACCTCACCTGCTTCCTCCATGCATAGCTTTCAGACCCGGCAGAGTGTTTACTGTCAGGGCGATGAACAACACTCAGACCTATCTGTCGCGTCTGGGCGTGTTTAACGGTATTGACATAAATGTCTATCCCGACACTGCTGCTGCCAAGCCTACCCTTAATGTAGATATCGATTGCACCTTCGACACTCCGCTCGAAGCCTCGCTCGAAGTCAATGTCACTTCGAAGTCAAACTCCTATCTCGGCCCGGGGCTTGTGTTTGGTGTTACCAACCGTAATCTGTTTGGAGGCGGCGAGCAGCTCAGTGTTACTCTCAACGGCAGCTATGAGTGGCAGACAGGCCATAACCGCGGCTCGGTGTTTAATTCCTACGAAGCGGGCATTACCGCTACTCTCGCTTTTCCGCGTCTGCTTACTCCCTCGTTTGTTATGCGCTCGCGTCGCGACCTCAACTGGACACGCATATCGCTCAATGCCGATTTCCTCAATCGCCCGCACTATTTCCGCATGGCGCAGTTCAATGCCGCCCTCTCCTACGACTGGCAGCTGAGACGCTATTATTCAAACACCTTTACGCCTTTTAAGATAACATATACCAAGCTGCTCAGAACCACCCAAGAGTTTGATTCGATCATGGGGGCCAATCCGGCTATCGCCCAGAGCTTCATGACCCAGTTTATACCTCAGATGCAATATTCGCTGACTTTCAGCCGCGACTGGGGTGACAACCAGACATTCAACTGGCAGCTCAACCTCCAGGAGGCCGGCAACGTTTTCTGGGCCATCTGGAGAGCCTGCGGAGTGAAAGGTGAGAAAAAACTGTTCGGCACACCTTTCTCACAGTTCATCAAGGGTCAGAGTCAGGTGGTTTACGGCTACCGTCTCACCGGCGATAACTGGCTTGTGAGCCGCTTGGCGGTAGGCGCGGCCCATGCCTACGGCAATGCCTCTACGGTGCCTTACAGTGAGCAATTCTATGTCGGCGGCGCCAACTCGGTGAGAGCCTTCCCGGTACGTTCGCTCGGCCCCGGTTCCTACCGGCCCGATGCTACTCTGGTAAACGGTTATTTCGACCAGACCGGTACATTTAAGTTTGAGGCAAATGTCGAATATCGTTTCCCGATCTACGGCCCGCTCCACGGCGCTCTGTTTGTCGATTCAGGCAATGTGTGGCTGCTTAAAGCCGATCCGCAGCGTCCCGGCGGTGAGCTTAAAGCCGACTCTTTCCTGCGTGACCTCGCTCTCGGCACCGGCGCCGGCCTGCGTGTCGACATCGGTATGCTCGTGGTGAGAGGTGACCTCGGCATAGGTATCCATGCGCCCTACGACACAGGCCGCAGAGGGTATTATAACATGACTTCGTTTAAGAACTCTCTCGCTTTCCACCTCGCCATCGGCTACCCCTTCTGAATGCAATAATTGTGGGCTATATCCGTTATATGGATATGAAATTCCACAAGTTACTGATTATGATATTAATGCTGGCGGCCCTTGCGGTGTCGTCAGTGTCATGTATAGAAGACGGGGTAAGCTCAAGCCCCTCCGATCAGCCTGCGTTTTCGGTCGACACTCTCGACCTCGGGGTGGTATATACCTCCGAGCCGGCTCCGACACGCCGTTTCACAGTCTATAACCGTCATTCCAAAATCATTACTCTCTCCAATATCGAGATGAGGGGCGAGGGGAGTGATCGCTGGCGGCTTAATGTCGACGGTCATGCCGGTAATTCGCTCACTAATATTGATATCCGTCCCAACGACTCGATTCTGGTGTTTGTCGAAACCACTCTTGCCGACGTGGGCCGTCCCGGTGTGGAACGCCGTGTGGCTCATATCGATTTCACGACCAACGGCGTGACTCAGTCGGTGCCGGTAGCTGTGTCAGCCACCGATCTCGCCCGTCTGGGGGGATGTGTTATTGAGCGCGACACTGTTTTCTCGGCTGCATACCCCATCCATGTGGCCGACTCGCTTGTCGTGGCCGAGGGCGCTACTCTCACTCTCCAGCCCGGCGTGAGGCTTCTGTTCCATGACAAGGCTTATTTTACCGTCAGGGGTACCCTGATTTCCGAGGGCACTCCCGACAGCCCGGTTGACATGACCGGCGACCGTACCGGAAATGTCGCCGCCAATATACCCTATGACATTATGGCTTCGCAGTGGGACGGCGTTTATTTCGCTCCCGCCTCGCGTGGCAATGATCTTCGATTCACCACTATCCGCAACACTGTCACCGGAGTGCAGGTCGACTCGCTCGCTCAGTTGTCGCTCCGTTCATGCCGTTTGCGCAATGCCGCCTACTATCCCCTTGCCGCAGGTCAAGCCGACATAACTGCTGTGGGATGTGAGTTTGCCGAAGGTGGCGAGGGCATAGTATATCTTCGCGGTGGCAGCCATCGCTTTGATCATTGCACTCTGGCCAACTACTTCCTTTTTTCGGCAATCGGCGGTCCGGCTCTTCAGCTCAACGGATTCAGCGACGAGACCAATGCCTCCGACGCTCCTCTCATGAAGGCGCTCTTCACCAACTGCATATTCTATGGCCTCGGTTTCGATCTCACTGACAGTGACTTTACCGATACCGGAGTGAATTTTGAGCGTTGCCTATTCAAGTCTGAAGCCTCCGAATGTAAGAACTTCGTTAACTGTCTTTGGGATACCGATCCGCTCTATCACACCGAGCGCATGGAATATTACTTCGACTATCGCCTGCAACCCGAATCACCTGCAGCCGACGCAGCACAGGAAAGTGAATTCACCCCTGTTCTCTCGCCCGACGGCGACCCCGTCGACACCCATCTCGGCGCCTATCCCCCCGCTCCGCTCTCCGCTAAGAATTAGTCGTCGATAAATATGCCGGCGGCCATGCGGGCATTAGTGTGAACAATCGCACTGCTACACATCCACCATAACCCCGGAGGGGTGTCGGTAGGTAACCGCGGGTGCAACCCGCGGCACGAATCCGGCACACTCCCGAACCCCGGAGGGGTGATTGATAACGTGCTATTAGGCGAACGCATGATTCACCTGCTCCGCGGGCTCCCGCCCCTCTATCTATGCTCTGGCGGATTAGTCGTCGATAAATATGCCGGCGGCGGCGAGGGCTTCGCGACGCTCGATGCATGTGGCGCATTTGCCGCAATGTTTCTCGCCCCCTTTATAACATGAATATGTGATACTGTAATCCACTCCGAGGGCCGCTCCACGCTTGGCTATGTCGTTTTTGGTGATGTCGGTATAGGGTGCGAAGAGGGTGATGCCCTCCACGGTGCCGCATTTCACTGCTTCTCCCATTCCTGCGATAAACTCCGGGCGACAGTCGGGATAGATGGCGTGATCGCCTCCGTGGTTAGCTATCATGATACGCTTCAGCCCTCGGCTCTCGGCCAGCCCTGCGGCGATAGCAAGCATAATGCCGTTGCGGAAAGGCACTATTGTTGAACTTATATTTTCTTCGGCATATTTCCCTTCGGGTATGGCGTCGGCTCCGCTCAGCAACGAGCTCTTGAAATACTGCCCCATGAAGCCGAGAGGTATTTCGATCCATTCTATTCCGAGGCGCCGGCAGTTTTCGCGGGCACATTCCGCCTCGCGCATATTGTGGTTTGAACCATAGTTGAAGGTCACTGCAAGGGCTATCTCCGATTTATATTCATGGAGCATGGTTACCGAGTCCATTCCCCCCGACAACACAAGCAGACTATCTTTCCGAGCCATTGTCTTTGAGTTTAAAAGTCGTTTCTAAAGGCAGCGAGCATACGCTGTCTCACCATATCCTGATGCTCATCGTCGCCATAGTTGGCAAACGGATAGATTGAAATACCGCCGCGCGGAGTAAACAGCCCTATCACTTCGAGATAGCGGGGATTCATGAGTTTCACCAGATCTTTCATGATGATATTCACGCAGTCTTCATGAAAATCGCCGTGATTGCGAAACGAAAAGAGATAGAGTTTCAGGCTCTTGCTCTCAACCATTTTTTCGCGCGGAATATAGTTGATGATTATTTTGGCGAAGTCGGGCTGACCTGTCTTGGGGCACAGTGAAGTGAATTCCGGACATGTGAATGTAACCAGATACTCATTTTCAGGGTGTTTGTTGGGGAAGGTTTCCAATACCTCCGGCGCATAATCGTCGCAATATTTGGTTTGGGTGTTGCCCAATAGCGTCACTCCTTCAAGCTCGTCGGCGTTTCTCATATATGATGTTTTCTTAGTGGATTATATCTCCGCAAAATTACAAAAAATCCCGGATAATATTGCTCCTATTGCTAAGATAGCTATCATAGCTAAAATAGCTATATTAGCTATTTCAAAAAAAGAGGCTGTGACGAATTTTCGTCACAGCCCCCTTTATGCGGGTGGGATTGTCAAATCTTATTTAACAAGCACTTTGGTCACAACGTCACCC
>JAIDXU010000281.1 GCA_029058455.1 Paramuribaculum sp. | reverse complement strand
TTGAGTTGTTGAGAAGTGTTTGTTGTCGTTTGACAATGCAAAAGTATAGAGAATTTGAGATATGCAAATATTTACCATATTAAAATATGTTAAAATGGTTACACGACTGTTACATAACTTGACACAACCCTATAAACCAACAAGATAAAAGTTCACGCGAAATATCACATTCCTGTTACATCACCGCCTCATTTTCTTGCTAAAGCGTAATATTCGCCGGTTGCGTCAAAACACGGGCACTCTTTTGAAGAGAAATCGCGGTGTCCGAATACCCGGGCTTGCGGATATTTGTCGAGGAGGGTGGTGATAAGCGAAAGGAGCGATTTTTTCTGGGCGTCGGTGCGGGTATCGGCACATTTGCCCCGGGCATCAATACCGCCGACATACGCAATGCCGATCGAGCGGGCGTTCTGCCCCCGGCAGTGGGCGCCGATCTGCCTTTCGGGGCGCCCCGCCTCGATGGTTCCGTCGAGTTTCACGAGGTAATGATAGCCTATCGCTTTCCAGCCCCGGCCGCGATGCCATAGGTCAATCTCGGCGGCGTTGACATCGCGGCCAAAGGGCGTAGCGGTGCAATGGATGATGATTTTGTCGATTATTCGCATAATTTAAAATTTAAAAATGAGTGTGCAAATTTACATTTCTGCAATTCCGCTTTCCATGTCATTCCGCCTCCGCTTATATATAATTTGTCGGGCAAACATGGCGAAATAGAGAAATCTTTGTAATTTTGTATGTAGATGGAATTTTTCCGACTATAGATATCAATGATTATCACATTGAGAACCCGCTAACTTGCAAAGAATAAAAACTAATGTATAGACGACTGACATCGTTGGTTTCAAGAAATAAGAGGATATTTTCAAATTTCTCCTATCTGGCGATATTGGAAATATTTTCTATCCTTGCGCCGATTATTACCTTTCCATATCTTGTAAGAGTGTTGGGTAAGGAACTATACGGATGGGTAATCCTGGCTCAGGCAACGTCATTCTATGCAACAATACTTATAGATTTCGGATTCCGTCGTGTAAGTGCCAAATATGTTGCTGCGGTGCGTGAAAGCATTGAGGAGTTAAGCCGCGTGGTGTCAACCGTTATGATGTTGCGGGTCATATTATGGATTGTCACATTTATTCTATATATGAGTGTGGTGTGTCTGATACCGTCCTACCGTGAGCACTGGGTTCTTTTCCTGTTTTCATACGGTCTTACATTAAATGCACTTCTGCTTCCTGACTTCTATTTTCAGGGTATAGAGCAGATGAGATATATAACGATAGTGAATGTCTTTACCCGACTTGTCTTTATAGTCGCGACCTTCATACTCATCACCCAACCCTATCAATATATATATGTGCCGCTGACGTGGTCGGTGGGTTATCTGCTCGGAGGTATATATTCCCTGCATATAGTATATAATAAGCATGACCTGAGATTTCTTCGCCCCAGATTGAAAGACTACCGTTTCCACCTCAAGGAAACAACCCCGATATTTCTGAGCGATGTAATGCTCAATATAAAGGATAAGCTCAGCTATAACTTTATGGGAGGTATTCTCGGCATGAGTGATATAGTGATATATGACATAGGAACGAAGATGGTGAATCTTCTTGTCAAACCTACCTTTATATTCAGCAACGCCATTTTCCCAAGCATGTCGCGAAATCCCGACGTGAGGAAAACAAAGAGGATATTGGGAGGCCTGTTTCTGTTGTCAATAGCGATGGTGAGTGTGATATATCTCTTTCTGCCACAGATTGTAAAATTCTTCATCAATGAGGAGATCGATCTGATGCCTCTTAGGATATATCTTCTTGTGCCGATCTTTACAGGGCTGAGCTACTATATTCCCACCGGAGTGTTTGTAGTGTTCGGAAGAAACAAATATGTGCTCTATTCTACTATCTTCAGCTCATGCAGCTATGTGATCATGCTCGCAATCATGTGGATAGGAGGCTGGCTAACATCAATCACCAGTTTTATATTGGTAATAGTCACCTCATATATTGTGGAGGCGCTTTTCAGACTTTATCTCTCAACAAGGATATTCATAGAACACAAGGACCACAATACTGATTCATAATGGCATGAAACAGAAACAGCCGAGCCTATCGCGGCCCGGCTGTTTTTTTGAGGATAAAATTAGGATCAGTAGACAATTTTGATGGTGTCGAGAGGGGTAGCTACAAAATAGGCACCCGGAGAGGGAAGAGTGAGGGTAGCGGTAGAGGAGGTAGCTGTGATAGTGGAAAGTGTCTGACCGGAAATGTTGACGAGCCTAATGGTCTCACCGGCGTTGAGATTGGAGACTATAAGGCGATTGCCTTCGAGAAGCGACGAGAGGGCCCGCTTGTCATCATCGGGGCGAGCTGCATTTGATTCGCCGGGCTCAAAAATCGCAGTGATTTCCGCATTGTCATACACCATAAAGGTGAGCGAGTTGCCATCCATCCATTCTGACGGAAGGGTGCGGCCATGCTGATCGACCCATCTTGCGATGTGATAACCCTCGGAAGGATAGGAGAAGATCACAACCTTCTCGCCGGGCTGATAGGTCGAGCGGTCAATGCTCACCGAGCCGAGTTTCGGATCGTTGGGCTTTACCGAAACCTTGCTCTCATATTCGGGCGAGTCGTTAAGCTCAACCAGAAACTCGTATGCGAAACGTGTCACGGTCATATCGGCGTCATAAGCGCCGGTTGCTTCATCCCACGGCTCAAACCATGAGCTGTCGAAACGCATACGCATGTGGGTTACACCCTTTGGCGCGTCAAATGGTAGAACAACCTTCATCACACCCTTGGCCACATCACTGTTATTGTTGTTGCGATGTTTGCCGAGGGTGCAAAGCAATTCGTTCTGCTTATTAAACTTTCCGTCAGCGTCATAGTCGAGATAAGCCGACAGGAAGAGCCATTTAAGGCCACCGGCATCGCTCCAGTCAATCTCAAACTCGCCGCCGGGAGCAGCCTTGATGCGCTGCTGAATGTAGTTGAACTGCTTTTCGGGAAGCGACTCGGTGGAGTAGAGGTTGGTAGCTACCTCGTTCTGCACTACATCGATAGACTTGACATACTGTTTATATTTCTCGATGTCGGCGCGGTCTTTGTAGTCGGTGGCGGGTACGCCCCATTTGTTTTCAACAAAGTGTGCGGTAAACGAAGCATTTTCCTTACCGTAATATGTATAGGGATTGTCGTTTCCAACACTCTTGCCCGAGGCGTCGGTCCATTCCGAAAAGTCATATTTCTCGGTCGGAAGGGCGCGAATCACCACATAGTCGGTGTTGGTCACCTCATGAGCGTCGGTACCGTCAATGGTCACAAGGCCCTTGAGGGGATCTTCGGTGGCGACCGAAACGGTGCGCGGCTCTGTGATCTGCTCAAACACAACCACGCTGAGATTAGCCACCGTGCCGTCGGCAAGAGTGATTTGACAGCTGTGACGCCCCACGGGTGCGTCGGAAGCTATCTTCATCACGCCGCTCTCAACGGTCTCCGAGTCTGAAAACCGCTTGTTGTTGTCAAAGTCTATGGCAATCCGCTCAATAGTAGTGCCGGCGGCATTGAGGGCTGGGGTGAAATCATTGCCTCGGGCAACGCTGATAGAAAACTCATCGGGCAGATTATTGTCGAGACAGCGGTTGAGGTAATAGACATTGCTGTCAGAGCCGGTGAGAGGCGAGAGATATTTCGACAGGAGTCCCTCGGCCACCTCACGGGAGTTGCCCGTAGCCTCTGTGGGATAGCGGGTATTATCGTTGTGCGCCCAATCCCATTCGTAGGTAAACCAGTTGGTGGACTTCATGCCGGAGTCAAACCATTTTTTCCATCTCCCGTAATAAAAATCCTTCATCATGCCACCCCACTGACGATAGGAGTAGTCGCGCAATCCGCCGTTTTCGCTGCTTGCTCTCGGGCCCCATGTCGTGATGAGGGTGCGTGCATTATCATGCTCGAGCCATGCGGCGTCGGCTTCGGTAGTGGCCGGAGATTCAGAGGCAATATCACGCGCCATTTCGGTCCAGTGGCCGAGCATGAAATCGGGATGAGTGTTGAGCAGACGGTCAACGTCGAGCATCATGTTGAGGAAGGTGTCACGACGCTTCTCAAACAAAGGGATGTCGTTCTTCTCATTGGCCTGACGTATGCCGTCGAGCAGAGCCTTTGAATAGTCGCTCATGGTCTGGCGGGTAACATCCACTATGTCATAAGAATAGTTGTTTACAGCCGATTCGCCGTCAGTAATGTTGGCGGCCAGCAGTTTGTAGGCGGCTGAAATAACATCCTGAGGATCATAGAACAGAGTCGAGCCTCCCCATGTCGACACACTGTTGATGGTCAGCGCCGGCCTTCCGCACATCACTGCCTCATGAGGGCCTTGAAGCGCCGTGGGGCAGCTGAGGGTAGAGTTCCTGAGCAACTCCCATGCCTCGGCGGCTTCGGGCGAATTCACGCTATAGCGGGCAATGGCATAATCGTTCATCCATGCCTCGGGGTCGGGCTTGGATGAATACCAGGGCAGTTCGTAAAGTATGTCATAGTGAGCGCTCACCTGCTCGATAGCCTCGGGAGTGGCGCCAATGCCCTTGATGTTTGAGTTTTTTGCTTTTTCATCAAAATATCCGTCAACAACCTTATTGACGCGACCCATCATGCCGGTGCGGCCACCGAAGTTATTGAGCGAGCAATAAACGGCGTCGTGAGATTTATAGGCATTGAAATGAGTGTGGCCGTCGCTGAACAGATCGAGAATTATCAGTTTGCCTTTCTCCACCTGGTCGAGCACATTATATTGGTCGTTGCTCCACTGCCAGAACTGAATCACCCATTTGGCCTCGGGATTGGCCGACAGCATGGCATTGCCGATGGCGCGGTAGGCCGACGGCACATCTATGCCCGAGGTGTTGGCACCCTCATGAAAAGGATCCATCGCATAATAGGCCGAAGTGCCCATAAGAGCCTCCAGCTCCTTATAGTAGTTGGCCGACACTTCGGCAAAGGCCTTGCCGTTGGGGTCGAGGAGGTGAGGGCGTGTGAAGCCGCACCATCCGCCCTGAGCTATAGAGCGATTGCGGGTCTTTTTATAGAAATTGTCGGGCACCGAGCCGCTATAGCCCGGAATAACCGGATCCATGCCTAACTCACGCTCGCGGGCAAGAATGTTGCGGGCGAGATTGGCCTGACGCTCATACCACCAGTCGGGATTGGCACCGCCCCAGCCCTGAAGATTATTCATGCCCCACCATGCCTGAAAACATGGGCCGGCGATAAACGCGTCGGCCTCGGCAGGAGTATAGTCATAATATTTGGTGAGCAGATTTCTCCACACCACATCGAGACCAACGATCTGAAGCGGCATATTAATGCCGTGAAGAGCCATCCAGTCGATCTCTTTCTGCCAGCGATCCCATGTCCATGTCGACATCGAGTAGCTGAATGTGCAGTAGTTGAGATAATAACGGTAGTCGGCCGAAGATTCGTGAGACTCCTCGGCTACCGGAATGGGAAGAGAGACTTTTGAGAGGTCGGTGGTGAGATTGTTCCACGACAGATTGATATGCGCGTAATGGTTGAGATACCAGTTTATGCCGGTAGTGACAGCCGACAACGAAGAGCCCTTAACCGCAGGTTTGCCATCCTGAGAGGTAATCACAAATCTCTCCTTGCCGTTGACGCTGAGCGACGGATCGACATCGGTAACAATCAGTTTACTTGCGCCGTCACCGCCTATGCGGTCAAGAAAATCGGTCAGTGCCTTGGCCTGTTGGGGAGTCGAAGCCACGACTGCCGCCGAAGCTGTCAACGCCATAACCAAAGCCAGCAATATACGCAGCTTTTTCATGATAATACAGATTGGTTTAAAATATACACAAAGATAAGCATAATCTTTTTATATTCACCAAACTTCATGATTTTTTCTGTGTAATCACCAGCGAATCTACCAAGAAAATCAGCCATTTAATATGATACTAAATGGCTGATTTTCTCATTATCGAGGTTGTGAGATTCTTATATCGACCTCAAGTTGATATGACGGTGAAAACACACGATGTTATATGTGCCGGTGGGTTGAGAATTGAAAGTGCTGTCGTCAGTCGGTTTCTTCAAGAATGAAAATACTTTCGACCGGTTTGCCGAAAAATTTGCTGATTTTTAGCGCTAACGGGGTAGAGGGTAAAAAGCGATTCTTCTCGATGGCGACAATAGTTTGTCGGCTTACGCCAACAGCTTCGGCAAGCTGCTGCTGGGTTATATCCATCTCTGCGCGCTCTACCTTAATTCGATTCTTCATTTTCAGCTTATCTTGTTATAACGATGTATTTCCAATCGGAAGTTAATCACAAAAAGTATTGGGAGAAGCACAAGATTGATAACCGCAAACCTGAGAAAATCAAATCCGTTAAACACTATCGTGAATATTATGAGCATTGCAACATATACATAAATTGAGTTAAGAAGTGATGCCAGGCGGATTGATTGGATCATTTCATCCTCAATGCGCTCTTTTGAGCATACGATAAACAATGCTCCGAGTGCTATACCGATAATCACGAGATTGTAAACAACCGTTTCTATGTTGGCGGAAAAACCAAGTATATTGAAATAGATCAACGCTCCTGCTATCATAGCGGGAATAAACATAATCCAACCTATAGATTGGAAGATGTGAGGGAAAAGGAGTTTTTTCATAAAGGGTGAAATTAGTGAGAAAATGTTTATCGCTGCAAAAGTATATAATATTTTACATATAGACAAGTATTCTTTATATTTTATCAAATTTATTTGACAGTATTTTTGTTGATATGAACAAATTATCCTGATAATCATAACCACAGAGTTGGCGAATCATTCTGAAATAACAGCGTTGGTATCAATATAAATCAGCAAAATTTTGTGGGTTAAGGCCTGTGATTCAATTAATTTTCTTAATTTTGCCCTCACAGACCGAGTGATAACTGTTTGTTACAAAAAAATGCACAAAAAATTGATATATACCGAATTTCAAAATCTAATAAGAATGATTATGGCAAAAAGAGTTTATATGGTAGTGGCATCTCTAATGCTGATCGGATTGATTCCATTCGTGGCAAAAGGAGCGGCCAATGAATATCTGAATTCTTACGCTGAAAAATCAGTATCCGACTCAATAACAGTAGCCGGACAGATCAGTAATATTGCTGAAGGTATGCCGAGAACCGTTGTTATAATAGAATGTGATATATCCGACAAAAGCGTAAGAAAAATATGTGAACTCGACAGCAACAATTCTTTCTGCGCCAGGATTCCCCTGTCATATCCTCACACATTTACCATAAACTATAATACCCGCAACTTCATCAGCGCTTTTGCGGCTCCCGGCGATTCCATATATTTGGATATAGATGCTTCCACCACTCCGCTTTCAGTCTCGTTTTCCGGGGATCATTCTGAAATAAATCAGCAATATACACCCGCAATGCAGTATCTGAATCGTTTGATCAACTCAGTGTCTTTACCCTCTGACACTGTTGCGATTCAAGAATATATGCCTGTGTTTAAGAAATATGTCATGGAGGGGCGTGACAGCATCGACAGTTATGCACAAAAACACAATTTGTCGCAGGAAGTGAAATCGATGCTGTATGCGGAATATCTTTATACGCTGGCAAATTTTGCATGTGGTTATCGTGGAAAGAATATTGAGGAACAGCGCGCGTTTTTCCTTGATCCTATTTTCGACATCTTCAATGATGAGAATACAAAAGTCATGATTTTCGCTTATCATATTTCCGCGATAATGAGTCAATTTGCTGATGTGAGAGACAGCGCTCCCAAAGGCACTGTGCGCGACATCATGTATGCCTGTGATGAGGATGCTCCTGTGCCCGGCAGGTCGGTGTTTTTCAACACTAACTACTATGACCGTCTGTATGCTGACAATAAGCCTGTCGATGAAATCTCTATTGACGGAATCAAGCCCGGCAGCATCATAGTCTATTCGGGTGGTGAAATCAAGGAAATCTCTGATAAGAATCCCCTGGAATGGCTTATAAATGAATATAAAGGTCACCCGATATACCTTGACATTAGTGCGACATGGTGCGGTCCATGCCGGGCAGGACTTATGAAGAGTGAGGATCTGAGAAAATCGTTCAAGGATAGCAACATCCGGTTTGCTGTGATATGGCTTCGCTCAACCGCTGATCAGTGGGCTAAATTAGCTCCCACTATTTCAAACGCTACACATATTTTTATAGACGATGTTGAAATGACCGATCGAATCATGGGCCATCTTAACATTCAGGGCTTCCCTACCTACCTGATGATTGACAAAAACGGCAACCTGATAAAAAACAACGTGCCGCGCTACCAATCGCTTGACCTCCCCGACTTCCTCAAAAGCCATAACTAACGCGTTTATATTTCTACGATTATATATACGCTAAAATCACAATTGATTATGTTTTTAAGCATAACCGATTGTTACCTCAAATTTTGTTTGTAACTTTGTAATTCGATGTTCGGGTTTTAATTATGGCATTATGGCAACCAACACTCAGCAGAAGCAAGAATTATTCAAGGCGATATGGGCCACTGCCGGGGATTTACTCAACTCGGCAGACGGCCGGGATTACAAGAGCTGCGTTTCAGGTATCCCGGCTGACCTGTCTGACTTGTCTGACCCGTCTGCGAAAGGAGGCCTCTCATGAGCGGCTTCCTGCCTAAGGGAGGCGGCTACCGCCGTCTGCGGGTGTTCCGCGTCACGGAGATTATATACGACCTGACTATGATTTTCTCAAAACGATTTATCCGTCAGGGTAGCCGAACGCGTGACCAGATTGAGCAGGCTGCCCGGTCAGGACGCCAGAACATTGCCGAAGGAAGCGCAGCCTCGGTTACTTCAAAAGAAACGGAAATAAAACTCACCAATGTCGCGAAAGCATCTCTCGAAGAGCTTTTGCTTGACTATGAGGACTATCTGCGTCAAAACCAACTCAATCAATGGGATAAAGGTCACCCACGCACACTCAAGCTGAGAGAGTATGTTAAATCGCAGGAATTTGACAATAATCCCTTGCGATATGCTGACCGGATGAACGATGAAGAGTTTTGTAATCTATGCATTACACTTATAAATCAGGCCACTTATATGCTTCGACGACTGCTTGAGACTCAACAACAACAGTTTCTTCAATCCGGAGGTATAAAAGAGCAGATGTATAATGCACGGATAAATTATAGAAATAATCTGCTAAGGAAACTAGGAAACTAAATGGGCAGACTGAAAGAACTGATCGACAGCCGAAGCACTGATTTTGACGATTTTATAATGTTTCCGGAGGCGCATGTCTTAACCCCGTCATCGACAAATATACTCATAGAGTAATCCGAGTTTCCTCGCAGGGTGACAGGCGGTGATTCCCTGCTGGGCTGATTATCGGCAGGAGAGAATCAGTCGATCTTGATGGAAAGGGGAGAACTGTTGCCGTCGATCACGACATTACGCGTATGCTCCAGCTTGACATTAAACGTGTTGCGATGGAAGGCGGGGTAGTCGTGGTTGAAAGTGATGTGGTTGTTGCGGAACTGCAGGCCGTCGATTGACTTTGCATAGAGCAGGGGGGCATCGAAAGATTCAAAGATATTGTCGGTGATGATTACACCGGGAACAGAGGGGCCACCGTGGAACAGAGCTTTCTGTCCCATAAGGTTCGGAATCTCGGGATAGATTGAGATAACGCCCTCGGTGAACTGATAAAGGCTTGTCAGGGCATTGATGAAGCGGTTGCCCCGAATAGTCACGTCGCGGCAGGCGCCGGTTTCATACCAGCCGTTGCAGTCGCCGCAGAGCAGGATCGCGGTGCCCGAGGTGTGGTCGAACAGGTTGTTTTCGACTAAGGTGGTGCGAGGAGTAGAGAAGAGGGAGCCGCGGGCACGGTTGTTGCGAATCACATTGTCGGAGAAATATACCTCCGGAGTCCATGAAAGATTCTCGATACCGAATCCCTCTTTCTCGTTGATTCCGTCAGGCAGAGGATTGCTAAAGGTGATGCGGAAAGTTTTTGCACCGTGGTCGGTGGGAGCGTCGGCAGGGGTGATCGATGAGATGTAATTGACATCGCCGATATTTTCCATGGTGGCACTGCGGATGAAGCTTACAGAATCGCCCGGCTCGCCCCATTTGAATCCATAGCTCTGACCGTGCATATATCTTCCGACAAGAGTGTTGGAATTTTCGACACCGACTACCTTGAGATACGTTCCGTGAACGTTAATAGCGTCGTCCATCATGCCTTCATACAGTCCGCCTGTGGAGCTGATCAAGCCCTTGCAACCCGAGAAGTGAGTCGCATCGGCCTGAGTAGAGAAGTATCGGGGATCGTCGTCGCCACGCAGCCCCACGGTGACCTGACGGAGAGTCACGCTGTCGCAGAGCTGAGCAAGCACACCCATACCCTCGGCGTAATGAATGCGCACATTATTGAGCACAGGGTTGACACATTCGCTGAGAAACACCGCAGGAGCCGGGCGTCCCCAGCCTCGCAGAGCCATCACCATTCCGGGGCGAATATGGTCGTTGCGCCACAGCGGCGCGTTGTAGCATCCCGGAGCGGTAGCTTTCACCTGTTTCAAATTGGCGCCTGTGTCGCCGGTACGGTAAACCACCCGGCGGGTGTCGCCTTCAAACAGTATGCCACCCCAGGGAGAGTTTTGCCATCCTTCGCCGAAGAATTCAAGCACACCATCCCGGTTGATGCGCGAGTTGACCCAAGGTGCTGTCTTAAAGCTGATGCCGTTGACGCTGTCGCTGGCAGTGATTGTGATCTGGCTGATATGAGGCTGGGCGAAATCGATGTGGAGATCATTCACCACGCAGCCACGACTGCCGATAACTGCAATCGGAAGCATCCGGGCATGGAAAATAAGGTCGGCTCCGCGGCCGTCGATTGTCAGGCTGTCGATACCTTCGATGGGCAGCCCGACTGTTTTGGGATTATCCTGATCGTGGTTAGAGATATAATAGGTGCGTTCGGCAGATTTGTGGGGATAGAAATCATAACGTCCCGGAGCGAGCCGGAGCGTTACCTGATGGCCGTTATATTTCTTGCGGATATCGTCGAGAGCGCGGCCCATTTTCTGAGTCAGGCTCTTGCCGGTGTCGGGACGGATGCCGTAGGTGCGGGCGGCGTCTACCACCACGCCCTGTGCTGCGGCAGAAAGGGATGCAAGCAGGGCGATACCCATGCCAACCAAAACAGCGAATGTTTTTTTCATATCAGGGATAACTCGTTGGTTGAATTATATTTCTAAATATTTATCTTTGAAAACTTTTTCGGCGGGGCGAGGAAGAGAGGCCTGAAAATAAAAAAGGCTGCGCGACGTGTGTCATGCAGCTTGAAATCAGTGTCCGAGATGAGATTCGAACTCACACAGCCCAACGGCCACTACCCCCTCAAAGTAGCGTGTCTACCAATTCCACCACCCGGACATGGGTTGATTTTTTGTGGAGAAGGCACATCGTGAAGATGTGGAGGGATTTTGGAGCGAAAAACGGGACTCGAACCCGCGACCCCGACCTTGGCAAGGTCGTGCTCTACCAACTGAGCTATTTTCGCATGGTTTGTCGGGGATTGCTCCCCTTTTGCGCTGCAAAGGTATAACCTTTTTTTTAATCCGCCAAATTTTTTGAGCTTTTTGAGCGATTTTTTCTTATTTTTGGGTTATAGCGACTATTGCAGCGGCTTTTACACATATTTAATTATAGAGCGCTAAACTTTTTTTGGGGAAACGGTCAAGATTTTGTAATTTTGCGCGATAATCGGCATGGGCTGGTTTTGCGTATAAAATCGTTGTGTCAGTTCATGTCTGTTTCGTTTTGATAACTTCAATTTCTGATTTTTCCTGCAATGAATATATCCTACAACTGGCTTAAACGCTACATTCCCCTCACACTCTCTCCCGAGGCTTTGGCCGACACTCTTACCTCAGTAGGTCTCGAAACCGGATCGGTTGAGGAAGTGGAGTCGATAAAGGGCGGCCTTAAAGGAATTGTTACCGGCCATGTGCTGACATGCGTCGAGCACCCCGATTCCGACCACCTGCATATCACCACCGTTGACCTCGGCGATGGCAAGGCAACCCAGATAGTCTGTGGCGCTCCCAATGTGGCGGCCGGTCAGGATGTCGTGGTGGCCACCGTAGGCACCGTGCTCTATGATCCCGACGGCAAGGAATTTCAGATCAAGAAGTCAAAGATTCGCGGCGTGGAATCATTCGGCATGATATGCGCCGAAGATGAGATTGGCATCGGCACCTCCCACGACGGTATAATGGTGCTCACCGACGCGCCCGCCCCCGGCACTCCCGCCGCCGAATATTTCAATCTCTCGAGTGATTATGTGCTTGAAGTCGACCTCACTCCCAACCGCGTCGATGCCGCCTCTCACTATGGCGTGGCCCGCGACATCAAGGCTTATCTCGACTGTCATGCCAATCCCGTGGAAGTGACTCTCCCCTCGGTTGATGGTTTCAAGGTCGACACCCCCGACGGCGCGCTGACCGTTGAGGTGGCCGACACTCATTTATGCCCCCGTTATTCCGGCATCACAATGCGCGGAGTGAAGGTGGCTGAAAGCCCCGAATGGCTCCGCAATCTGCTTACCGCCGTAGGCCAGCGCCCCATCAACAATGTTGTCGACATCACCAACTTCATACTCCTCGGCCTCGGCCAGCCCATGCATGCCTTTGACCTCAACAAGGTTGACGGCGGCAAAATCATTGTCAAGACCTGCGCCGAGGGCACACCTTTCACCACTCTCGACGGTGTGGAACGCAAGCTCGACGCCCGCGACCTCATGATCTGCAATGCCAACGCCCCGATGTGCATCGCCGGCGTGTTTGGCGGTGAGGATTCGGGCGTTACCGAAGCTTCTACCGACATCTTCCTCGAGAGCGCATGGTTTAACGCCACCTCGGTGCGCAAAACCGCCCGTCGCCACGGCCTCAACACCGACGCCTCATTCAGATATGAGCGCGGCACAGACCCCGACATGACCCTCTTTGCCGTTAAACTCGCCGCAATGATGATCAAGGAGATTGCCGGCGGCGAAATCTGCGGCGAGCCGGTGGATATCTACCCCAATCCCGTTGAGCCTTTCAAGGTTGATCTGCGCTTCGACTATGCCAATGCCCTGATCGGAAAAGAGATTCCCGCCGACACCATCGAGGCCATCGCCCGCTCGCTTGACATGAAGGTGATCGAGCGCACCGACAGCGGCCTCACTCTCGCCGTGCCTCAATATAGAGTCGATGTGCAGCGCCCCTGTGACGTGGTAGAGGATATTCTCCGCATTTACGGCTATAACAACATAGAGCTTAGCGACGAAATGCACGCTTCGCTTCAGATCAAATCGAAGGTTGACGCCGACGATGAGCTGCGCAACATCATTTCCGACCAGCTCACAGCTCTCGGCTGTAACGAGATTCTCAACAATTCGCTCACAGCCGAAGCCTATTATGAAAACCTCGAGGACTTCCCCGCCGAGCGTTGCATCAAGCTGCTCAATCCTCTGAGCAACGACCTCAACGTAATGAGGCAGACTCTGCTTTTCGGCGGTCTCGAATCCCTTGCCCATAACATCAACCGCCGCGAAAACGACCTCATGTTCTATGAGATCGGCAATGTCTATTCGCGTCGCCCCGACGTGTCTTCAACAGCCGACGCCCCCCTCGCTCCTTATTCAGAGGGCGCACGTCTCGCAATCTGGCTCTCGGGCAACATCCGCCCCGCCGGTTGGCTTGCCCCCGCCGAAGCCGCCACACCGTTCCATCTCAAGTCACTCATCGAGGGTGTGCTGGCGCGTCTCGGCTTCAGCTCGCGCGAACTAAAGTCGACTCCCACCACTCGCCGCATCTTCTCGGTCGGCATGGATATCTCAACCCGCTCGGGCAAATATCTCGGCACATGGGGCATTGTGGCCAAGGCTCTCGCTCGCAAGGCCGATATTCGTCAGGAGGTGCTCTACGCCGAATTTGACTGGAACGCCCTCTCCGAACTCGCCCTCAAGAAACAGGTAACCTTCTCACCCCTGCCGCGCACTCAGGCCGTGCGCCGCGACCTCGCCCTGCTTATCGACTCCTCGATTCCCATGTCGAAGATCGAGGAAGTGGTAAGAAGCTCCGAGCGCAAGCTGCTCCGCGACATTACCCTCTTCGATGTCTACGAAGGCGACAAGCTGCCTCAGGGCAAGAAATCCTACGCCATAGCCCTCACTCTGCGCGACGACGAAAAGACTCTCGTCGACAAGCAGATCGAAGCTGTGATGACCAAAATTGTCAACAATCTCACCAAGCAGCTCGGCGCCGAACTTCGATAAGGTTCTCAGGCTCCGCAACGCGACTCTTATATCTAAAATCATAAAACCCAAATATAACATCCAACTATGGGAAGAGCGTTTGAATATCGCAAAGCAAGAAAACTGAAACGTTGGGGCAACATGTCCCGCACTTTTACCCGTATCGGTAAGGAAATCACCATCGCCGCCAAGGCCGGTGGTCCCGATCCCGACACCAACCCCCGCCTCCGCGTGCTGATGCAGAATGCCAAGGCCGCCAACATGCCTAAGGATACCGTTGAACGCGCCATCAAGAAGGCCACCGAAAAAGACGCTTCCGATTATAAGGAAATCGTTTATGAAGGATATGGCCCCTTCGGCATCGCCATCGTGGTAGAGGCAGCTACCGACAACAATACCCGCACCGTGGCCAACGTGCGTTCATATTTCAACAAACATGGAGGAAACCTCGGCACTCAGGGCTCTCTCGCCTTCCTCTTCGACCACAAGAGCGTCTTTAAAGTTAAACCCAAAGCCGATGTCGAACTCGAAGATCTCGAACTCGAGCTCATCGACTATGGCGTTGACGAAATCGAACAGGATACCGCCGGCGAGGAGGATGAAATCGAAGTTCTCGCCATCTACGGTGCCTTTGAGGAATTTGCCAATATCCAGAAATATCTCGAAGATAACGGCTTTGAGATCGTAAGCGCCGAATTTGAGCGCATTCCCCACGAACTTAAGGAGGTTACCGAAGAGCAGCGCGCTTCACTCGAAAAGCTCCTTGAGAAGTTTGAGGAAGATGAAGACGTGCAGAACGTTTACCACAACATGAAAGAAGATTAATCATCTTTCCTGTCATAAAAAAGTCCGGAAGGCTCGCCCGAGCTTCTCCGGGCTTTTTTTGTGCTTATTTCTCCCGAAAATCGGTAATTATTGAGGATAGTTTGCGTCTAATATATATAATCCCAACAATTCTACTTCGATTGAAATGGAATCCAATCTTAAAGATGACTTCGAGAGGATGGTGACCCAACACAAAACCACCATCTACTCGGTCTGTTATATGTTTGCCGAGACGCGAATAGAAACCGACGATCTCTTTCAGGAGGTGCTCATCAACCTATGGAACGGTTTTGATAAATTTCGCGGCGACTCCGACTTGCGCTCATGGATATATCGCGTGAGCATGAACACCTGCATATCCTACAAACGCAAGAAACGCCCGCGCACCATTCCCCTCGACATCGCCCCCGATATAATAGGAGGCGACTCGGGCGAAAGCCGTCAGACCGAACAGCTCCATAACCGCATTATGAAGCTCCAGCCCGTTGACCGCGCAATAGTGTTGTTATGGCTCGAAAATCTATCTTATGATGAGATCGCAGCCATTGTGGGCACATCAACCCGCGCCGTGGGCACCCGCCTCGTGAGAATCAAAGAAAAACTCAAATCTCTCTAACCCTTTCTATCAATGGATGAACTTGAAATAATGCGTCAGCAGCTCGCTGCCATGAAACACAGTCTTGACACCCAACAGATCATTAACCGCCAGCTCATGCGCAAGGTCATGCGCTCAAAAGCCTCGTGGCTCAACAGATTTGTCAATGCCGAGATTATCGCTATACCCCTCGTTTACCTTCTTCTCGCCGTTATATGTGCCGCCTATGGCATTTCCCAATGGTTTGCAGTAGCATTTCTGATATTCGGCGCCATCGACACCGCCTTAGACTGGTGCACCGTGCGCATACCTCCCCGCATGTTCAGCGATTCCTCTATCATCGACCTCGGGAAATTTCTGATACGGCAGAAAAAAGAGCGCATGATTCAGACCTGCGTCATGTTTCCCCTCACTCTTATATGGCTTATCGCATTTATTACGGCTATGTTGGTCAACACCGATATGTCATTTGCAGGTGACTATCTTGCCGCCGCGCGTCAGGGTGGCATAATCGGCGGGATAATCGGAGGACTCATAGGTCTGGTCGTGATAGTGATAATTTTCCGCAAAATGCAACACACCAACGACACCCTCCTCTCCGACCTGCAAGAGCAGAATGAGCAATAAACAATAGAAATTTACAGAAATTTTGCGGTGATGTAACAGGAATGTGATATTTTGTGTGAACTTTTATCTTGTTGGTTTATAGGGTTGTGTCAAGTTGTGTAACAGCTATGTATCC
>JAIDXU010000028.1 GCA_029058455.1 Paramuribaculum sp. | reverse complement strand
GATATTTGGCCGCCTGACTGTTCTGTGACGTTATAGGCCGCCTCTCGATATTCCTCGATATATTCCCCCTCCCATTGCTGAGAGGTAACTATGCCTGTACCCAGATAGCGGAAAGGTTTTCCGTCAGCAATAACCACGTCGCCATATAATAGCATTACATACCTACCTTCTGAATCTTTTATCCAACAACCCTGATTACTGGTCAGAGGCCGGCCGGCAGATACGCAATCGTCACCGGCAATAATCACGCGGCCTCCATAGCGTCTGTAAATATCATTCGCCTCCATAAGAGTTATGCCGGCAATAGTTATTGCGTCTCGTTTGCTGATAGCCTTGCTCAGAGCCGGGTCATCCAACCCCTCATATTCGTTGTTGATGATATATCTGATGTCGGTATTTTCTCCAAACTCCTCTACAGCTCCCGTATCAAGTCCCGGTATCTGCTCTATTTCCGCTCCTGATGTCTCGGCATATTGAATGGTGGCCTCGCCATTGGTAATTATCATCTCCTTAGACTTGCCACCTCCAACATCTTCATGCCTCAGGAGGTACACTATGCCATTGTAAAAGCCTTTTGCGCTCACTACATACTCATCGCCTCCCGGTAAAAGCATTGTTGTCCCACCATTAGGCATGTAGGTCGGAATGGTATAGTGGCCACCCATCAGATAAACAACGTCTCCAACATGGAGATCACCGTTAAAACCCTCCTGCCATTCACATGCGCCGCTATATTCTTCATTATAGGGCACTGTGCTTTTTGTGCCCAAATTAATCATAAGGTTATAGCGTCGTGGCCCTTCAGGTACTGAGACTCTGAGACCTCTGAGCAACTTTTTCAGTTTTGTATATGTAAGAGTCTTTTGTTTTTCCTTTTCCATTGTAGTGAGCAATCTGAGTGTAAGTTAAGATGAGCTTCGCCCTATGGCTATTAATCTATCACAACTATCATTCCCTGGTCATAGGGCGAAGCTCATGTATTTAGGCTTCTTCAGGAGCCTCTTCAGGATTTTCCTCAACGGTGCCGCCAGCTTTCACCTCTTCGATGATTGCCTCTATTTCTTCGTCAGTAAAAGCCTGAACGTCATCGGAGGTTAGAGGTGTGATTGTCTGATCGCCGAGAGTAATTGCGCCATCGACGATTTTGGCGTCAGTAATACCATAACCGGAAAGAGAGGTTGAGGCGTTAGCTTTACCGTTGACGGTAGTGGTGAGTTCGTCAACGGTTGTCTGATCGGCTTTTGCACCGATAGAAGCTGCAAGACCGGCGGCTTCAGTGCCGTGGGTACTGATATAGTCAGCAATCTCTTTGAGAGTGTCGTATGTTTCAGGTGCGGCCGATAAGATCATCTTTGGCGGCAGAGGCGGCAGCCGCGGCAATGGCTTCAACCTCGGTCTTGGTCTGGAACTGAGAGTCGTTGGTCAAGTCAGAAACATTCTTTGGCTGCACGGCACTGATCACTCCCTCAGCAACTGTAATTGTAGTGCCGTCGACCTTAACGACACCTTTCTCTGTGGCGCTTGCATCAGGGAGATTGAGATTTTCGGGGTCAATTTCAATGGCATCGGTGTCTAAAGTGAGTTTTTCATTCTGCACCTTCAAGCCGGCACCGAGAGGAATGATTGAAGCCTTGAACTTGCCTGTAACGTCGAAAATCTCGTTTCTCAAATCACACACCCATCCCCAAATGGAGAAGAGCAACGATCGCATGTTCTCTTTACTTACATATTTCATGACGATATAAATTAGTTATGTTTGTTAATTATTGGTTTATTTAATCCCACGGGCCTTTCCACGGCTCATCTGACCTCGGCACGCCTATATAGTTGTGTGAGATGTCGTAGATCATGTAATCTATCTCATCTTGTCTCATTGGCTGCATGATCATGCTATCGATAGTATCGAAAAGCCATTTCGGTTTTTTGGGATTGCGTGTATCACATATCTGACTGGCTGTTACAACAGACTCGCCGGTATCGTTATGCAACGTGCCATAGATTTTGATTTTTGCCATAGTAGTAGGATGTTTAGGGGTTATTCAATAGTGAGGCTCATGGGTGAGGACTGTGGCATGCCGGAGGTGCGGTAGCACTTATATTTCACCGTAGTTTTACCAATAGTTACGTTTACATTTACCGGAGCCTCCATAGGCACTGCAAAACCACCCGAAGTAAACTTTGTTGCAGTAAGGAACTCGGGGATGCACACCCATACATAATGTTTGGATGTGAAGGTAATTGAATAGTCTCCTTTGATAGCGCTCTTAACCTGCTTCTGAGTGGCGGCCACGATAGCAGCTGAATCGGGAGTGTTATCCTGAGAAAGAAATTTGATAGGAGCGTAGCGGGTCTGCGAGGCTGAGGCTGTTTTTTCAATACTGCCAAGATCGTCGGTGTAAACACACTTCACCGAAACACTCAGAGACTCTTTGCCGTTTGACTGGTTGGGGGCAGCATAGGTAAAAGTGTCTACGCCGTTTGCAAAACCAAGGCTAAGACCCGAAATATTGGCCGAAGTTGCTATAATCTTCGAGTTTACAGCCTGATTGTCATACTTGGTTGTGACAGTGAGTGTCATATTAATGTCCTGACCGGTGAACTCGGTTCCTGAAGGACTCATGGCC
>JAIDXU010000280.1 GCA_029058455.1 Paramuribaculum sp. | reverse complement strand
CTGCTGGCTATCATCAAGCTGCTCGAGGATAAGATGAACGCCGACAACGACATTAACGAGGTGGGCGTGCAGATGATATTGCTGGTGGAGGACTCGGTGAGGTTCTACAGCTCGGTGCTCCCCCATGTTTATAAAAATCTGCTGAAACAGAGTCTCGAATCATCGACCGAGGCGCTCAATGCCCATGAGCAGATGTTGAGAATGAGAGGTCGTCCCAAGGTTATGCTTGCCCGCGACTATGAGGAGGCGATGGAGCTTTATGAGCGCTATGGCCGCAACATTCTCGGAGTGATCAGCGATGTGTCGTTTCACCGCGACGGCGAGAAAGATCCCAAGGCGGGCATGAGACTGGCCCACGCCATAAAGGAGCGCCGCCCCCACATGCCGGTCATTATAGAGAGCAGCGAGGCCTCAAACCGCAAGGAGGCTGAGGAGATGGGGTGTGTGTTTCTCGACAAAAACAGCAAGAAGCTTCCGGTTGACCTCAGCGCGGCCATCAACGAGGAGTTTGGCTTCGGCGACTTTGTGATTTCAGATCCCGACACGGGGCGCGAGGTGCTCCGCATCAGGTCGCTCAAAGATCTTCAATATCATATATTCGACATACCGGCGGCATCGCTTCTGCGCCATGCCTCACGCAACGACATCAGCCGCTGGCTCTATTCGCGCGCCCTTTTTCCGATAGCCAATGTGGTGAAGGAACATAAGTTCAGATCGCTCGAGGAGACTCCCGCCGCGCGACGGCTGTTTTTTGATCTGATAGTGAAATATCGCAAGATGAAAAACCGCGGCGTGGTGGCCGTGTTCCGCAAGGACCGCTTTGACCATTACAGCAACTTTGCCCGCATCGGCGAGGGATCGCTCGGCGGCAAGGGTCGCGGCCTCGCCTTTATCGACCAGATCATCAAGAAGAACCCGGTGTGTGACAACTTTCCCGGCGGAGCGGTGATAACCATTCCCCGCACGGTGGTGTTGTGTACCGACATCTTCGATGAGTTTATGGCCTCAAACAATCTCTATCCCATAGCTCTCAGCGACAGGCCTGATTCGGAGATATTGCGCTACTTTCTGCAGGCGCGTCTGCCCGAGCGTCTCATAGAGGACTTTTTCGCGCTCATCGAGGTGGTCGACAAGCCGCTGGCCATACGCAGCTCGTCGCTGCTCGAGGATAGCCACTATCAGCCTTTTGCGGGAATCTACAGCACCTATATGATTCCGCATGTGGATGACCGCTACGAAATGCTCAAGATGATGAGCGACGCCATAAAGGGTGTCTATGCCTCGGTGTTTTATGCCGACTCAAAGGCTTATATGAACGCCACTTCAAATGTGATCGACCAGGAGAAGATGGCGGTTATAATTCAGGAGGTGGCCGGAAACGAATGGCCCGGAGTGGGATTTTTCCCCTCGTTCTCAGGTGTGGGACGGTCGCTTAATTTCTATCCCGTGGGCGACGAGCGCCCCGAGGAGGGAGTGGCCGAGGTGGCCGCCGGTCTCGGCAAATATATCGTAGACGGGGGAGTGGCGTTGCGCTTCTCGCCCTCACATCCCTCGGCGGTGCTCCAGACCAGCGAGCTCAACTTAGCCCTGCGCGACACCCAGACCTCGCTTCTCGCCCTCGATACCGAGCGGGTGAAGGAGGATTTCAGGGTTGACGACGCTTTCAATCTCAAGAAAGTGCCGGTCAATGAGGCCGCCGACGCCGGCGCGCTCAAACTGATTGTCAGCTCATATGACTACCGCGACCAGATAATCCGCGACTATGATTGCGGGCAGGGGCGCAGGGTGGTGACTTTCAATAATATACTCAAGCATGATGCATTCCCGTTGGCCAAGGCGGTGGAGTTTATGCTCCAGACCGGTCAGAAGGAGATGGGGCGCCCGGTGGAGATAGAATTTGCCGTTACGCTCGATCCTGATGCCGAAGAGATAAAGGGACGCATTTACTGGCTTCAGATACGTCCTATCGTGAGCAGAAGCGAGGTTGTTGACGAACACCTGCTTTCGCTCCCCGACGACAAACTGCTGTTGAGAAGCGACATGGCTCTCGGCCACGGTCTCAACAACGAGATGACCTCGGTGGTGTATGTGAGAAGCGACAACTTCAATGCCGCCGAAACTCCCGCCATTGCGCGCGAGATAGAGAAAATCAACCGTGAATTTGCCGCCGCCAACCGCCACTATATTCTCATCGGCCCCGGGCGCTGGGGCTCGGGTGATCCGTGGCTCGGAATACCGGTTAAATGGCCCCACATAGCCCAGAGCCGCCTCATTGTCGAGGTGTCGCTGCCGGGATTCAGGGTAGAGCCGAGTCAGGGCACTCACTTCTTCCAGAATCTCACTTCGATGGGCGCCGGATATTTCACCATCGACACAATGGCTTCAGAGGGTCATCCGCTATGTAATTTCGAGCTGCTCGACTCCATGCCCGCCGTTACCGAAACCGCTCATGTGAGGGTTGTGGAATTTCCCTCGCCGCTGCTTGTGGGAATCGACGGCAAGAAAGGCAAAGGTGTTGTGGCGTTGCCCGAACAACAGTAAGAATACGAAACTCAAACCAAGATAAATCAATCATTCAGATGTCATTAGCCGGCTACATAAAACGGATATTGGGTATGTCGCCCGACGAGGAGGAATTTTTTGCCGACGACAAGTCGGATGAAATTCCGGTGACCGACACGTCAGAAACTCAACATAACGGTCATGCGGAGGCTGACCCGGTAAACCAACCCGCGCCGGCATCTGACGGCACGGAGCAGAGCGACCTGAGGTTTCTCACCGGCGACCTTCTCAACGAGGTTATAGGCATGTTTAATGCCATTCAGCCTGAATTTGTGAGCAAATGCCTCGACACCGAAAAGCAGCGTGACATGCTTGTGGAGGCGCTGAGCGTGAAATTGCGCGAGAGAGTGACCCTGCTTGCCGAGGCTACACGCCGCGAAGTGACCGCCGAAGCCGAGGCCGAGCGCCGCTCGCTGGCCGAAAACATCGCGCGCCTGAAATCGCAGAATGCGGCTCTCGAGGAGCGGAAGGGCGCGTTTGAAAACGAGCAGCTGAGCGCCAAGCGTCAGAAACGCGCTCTCAGCGACAGGGTGCATGACCTTGAGTCGAAAATCACCGAGATGGAGGCCGAGCGCGAGCAGCTGCAGCTTGAAAACCGCTCCATGCTCAATAAAATGAGGGTTATGAGCGTGACCGCCGGCGGCGAACTTACCGACGAATCTCTCATCGAAAAGGTCAATCAGCTCTCGGTTGCCAACTCGGGGCTTGAAACCGAGGTAGGCAATATTTCGCGTCAGCTCGACGAGGCCCGGGCCAATATCGAGAGCCTCAATGAGGAAAATAATCAGCTCAGAGCCGAAGCCGAAACCAAGGTAATGGAGCTGCATGACGCCGAGCAGAAGGCACGCCGACTGGCCGAGCAGCTTCATGAAAGCGAGCAGGCGCTTGGAAACGCCAAATTCCAGAACGACAATGACGCCGGCGAGATAGAATCGCTCCGTGACAACATCGACAATCTGACCCGCCAAATCGAGAAATATGAGAGAATGGAGGCTGACTATGCCGCCCGCGGCCGTGAGATGGAAGAATTATCGGGTCAGCTCACCCAACTCAACGATGCCAATCTTCAGATCGAAGCCCTCAAGGCCGAGAACAAGAATCTCAGAGACACCATAGAGCGCAATCTTCACGATCATGCGGCGATAGTCGATTCGCTGCGTCGCGAGATAGCCCGCATGAGCGAAAACGATACTCCCGCCGCATCGGTTGCGGAGTCAGAAAACAGCGACTCCGAGCCGCAGCCCCCGGTTCCGCCCCGCAAGCGCAGAGGGCGTCACCGCAAGAATCCCGAGCCTGAAACCCCGGCTCCCGCTCCTGCACGGCCAAAGCTGTCGGCTATCGACGAGCTGATCGACAGCAACGAATGGTTTGTAGCGCCCGAAGTGACCTCTAAAAATGTCTCTACGGCCAACGACTCCGACAGCGATTTCGGCTATCGCGAGCCTGAGAAGAAACATTCACGCCCCGACGATCTCAACCAGCTCACACTTTTCTGAATATCCTTCAAATCCAAAAGATTCAAAATACTGTAAACCATCATGAATTTCAAATCACATATCCTTACAATAACTTTTGCTGCCGCCGCGACCCTCTCCGCCTATCCGGCCAATAACGTAAGCGCTTATGAGGGCTTGCGCCCCTACTGCAACGGCATGGCGTCGCCCCGTGTGCCTCATGCCCTCAACTACACCGACGACGGCTCGGCCTATCTGCAGCTCTCGGCCGACCGCAACCGCATTGTGAAGCATGACATACGCACCGGCAAGGAGATTGAAACCGTGCTCGACCTCTCG
This sequence comes from Paramuribaculum sp., assembly GCA_029058455.1. Lineage (GTDB taxonomy): Bacteria > Bacteroidota > Bacteroidia > Bacteroidales > Muribaculaceae > Paramuribaculum. The sequence continues at coordinate 7,477 of JAIDXU010000280.1, read as the reverse complement.
AAGACACGCGAAAATCAGATTCAGTCGATAGAGGGTTATAAATTCAGCCCCGACGGTTCGAAGATTCTTGTGTGGCGCAACCGCACCAACATCTATCGCCATTCATTCTCCGCCGAATATTATGTGTATGAAATCTACAGCCGTATTCTGAGACCCCTCTCGGAGAATTATCCCCGTCAACAGGCCGCTCTCTTTTCGCCCGACGGCCGTATGGTGGCTTTTGTTGCTGACAATAACATTCACCTGCGCAAGCTCGACTACTGGACCGAGGTTGATGTGACCACCGACGGAAAGGTGAATGAGATTATCAACGGAGTGCCCGACTGGGTATATGAGGAGGAGTTTACCACCTCGTCGTCAATGACATGGTCGCCCGACAACATGCAGCTCTGTTTCATAAGATATGATGAGTCAAAGGTGCCCTTATATTCATTCCCGCTCTATGAGAGCGCCTGTGACGCCATGCCCCAATATGCACTCTATCCCGGCAGTTTCACATATAAATATCCTGTGGCCGGCGAGCCCAATTCGGTTGTTTCGGTTCACTCCTATGACGTGGAGACCCGCAAGCTGAAAACCATCGAGCTGCCCGGCACACAGACCGAATACATACCCCGCATAAGCTATGCCTACAGCCCCGAGCGACTGATTATCGTGAGCCTCAACCGCGAGCAGACCCGCATGGAGATCTTTGCCGCCAATCCCAAGACCACGGTGGTGAAATCGCTGCTCGTGGAGCAGGATGAGGCATGGCTCTCGACAGCCACTTATGAGGATATACATTATTATCCCGATTGCTTCACCATCAGTTCGGGCCGCTCGGGCTATGACCATATCTATCAGTATTCCTATGCCGGATCGCTCATGAAGCAGATCACTTCGGGCGACTATGACGTGACTGCCTACTACGGCTATGACGCCGCTAACGGCTGCCACTATTATCAGTCAACCTCAACCGGTGCCGTTAACCGTGTGGTGAGCCGCATTGACCGTGCCGGCAAGATCACCGATCTCACTCCGGCCGAAGGCACCGCCTCTGCTACTTTCAGCCCAGATTTCAAATATTACACTCTCAGCTACAGCTCGGTTACTCAGGTGCCCCGCTATGTTGTGACCGAGACCAAGAGCCGCAAGGAGGTGAGAGTGCTTGAAGATAATGCCGATTATGCCCGGCGCTGGGGAAAGGAGCCCAAAAAGGAGTTTTTCACAATGCAGAGCGATGGCATAACCCTCAACGGATGGATGCTTAAACCTGTCGACTTCAATCCCGCCAACCGTTATCCCGTGGTGATGTTCCAGTATTCCGGCCCCGGTTCGCAGCAGGTTCTCAACCGCTGGGGTATCGACTGGGCCAACTACTACACCACCCGCGGCTATATCATAATCTGTGTCGACGGCCGTGGCACCGGAGGCCGTGGCCGCAAGTTCATGACCTGTGTCTACAAGCAGCTCGGCAAATATGAATCTATCGACCAGGTCAACGCCGCCCGCTATGCCGCCTCGCTTCCTTATGTCGATTCTTCACGCATCGGTATTCACGGCTGGAGCTTCGGAGGCTATGAAACCCTCATGGCCGCCTCTCAGCCCGACGCTCCCTATGCAGCAGCCGTGGCTGTGGCTCCCGTTACAAGCTGGAAATATTATGACACTGTCTATGCCGAGCGATATATGCTCACTCCCCAGATGAATCCCGACGGCTATCGTGATTCGGCACCGCTCAATTTCACTAAAAACGTGAAATGTCCGTTGCTCATCATGACCGGCACCGCCGATGATAATGTGCATTTCCTCAACACGGTGCAATATATTGCCAACCTTCAGCAAAACGGCGGATGGTGTGACCTCTACATTTTCCCCAACATGAATCATTTTATCAACGGTTGTGACGCCCGCACTGTGGTTTATGGCCGTATGCTCGACTATTTTGACAGCAACATGCGCTGATCGTAAAAAGAAATGTCATCACAATCAGGTTCATTCGACAAGTTTGACGGCATTCTGTCGCTGTGGCTGGTGTGGATGCTCTCCACCGGCGCGCTGACTCTTGCCGATCTGTCACCCATATTTCTGAAACCGCTGTGGGTGCCGGTCATCACCCTTGTGCTCGGAGTGGTGCTTCTCGAGCTGACTAACCGCAACGTGAAGCGACGTCATCAGAGATGTTTCCTCACTCCGTTCATAACATCCCGCGCACTTATCCTCAGCTCGCTGCTTATGGCTGTGGTATTGTTTTTGCAGACCAAATACCTCCATCTGCTGCCGGGCGACTCATATAATCCCGACATACCCTTTCTCCCGGTGCTGATTATTTCGCCCATCACATTCCTGCTCGGATTTTATGCCAAGTGGAAAAAAGAGAATTACGGTTTCTGCGCGGAGTGTGTCATGTCGCAGGGCTCTTCTTGCGAGCGAGGATTTCTCGGCGAGATATTCACTCAGGAGGGGCGCTATCAGGTGAAGCTGCTCACATGGCTGTCGCTCTTTCAATCGGTGGTGTCGTGGGGCTATTACCTTCTGCGCTATATCAACGTTAACCTCAACAACGCCGACCTCTATTTCTTTTTCGGCATTGTGCTGGCTCTGTTTATATGCGGCGCCATCTACACTGCGTTGAGATATTTTAGCGTTTATCACTATCACAGTCAGGATCTTCTCGGCTCACATTCGCGTGAGGGCAATTTTACCCGTGTCAGATATATCATTATTCATGACAATACTGTTTTTCTGATTCCGCCGGCCAATTCGGCCGATATGATCGCCGATATTTCGACTGTGAAGGTCGACACTCCGGCCTCGCTTTCTATTGCCCCTATCTCATCTCTCTCGCCCGAGCGCGCTGAAAATCTGCTGCGCGAGGCTCAGCCCCTCGCCAATCCGAGGGTGAGGTTTATGTATGAGAGCGAGAGCGCCGACGGCAGAAGCAATATTTTTCATTATCTCGTGTTTGTCGACGATAAGGATGCCGCCGCTCTTTCCGAGAAATATTCCGACGGAATGTGGCTCACCATGTATGAGGCCAACAAGCTCACCGCAGTGAGAGCACTCGCACCTCTGATGTCAGCCGAAATCTATCGTCTGTATACCATTCTGATGGCTTTTAAGACCTACAGACCCGACGGATCGAGACTCTATCCGGTGAAGCATTACCATCCCACATTCAGATTTTGTGATGTGGAGAAATATGATGTAGACTATAATAATCCCCGCTGGCTCAGAGTGGCCCGCGACAATGAGGACCGCCGCTTTTTTAAGCTCCGCAGTCTGTGGCGTCGCAAAATACGCCGTCTTGATTACTAAATGACCGAAAACCGACCCATCTATATTACCGGCCCAACCGCTTCGGGCAAAACGGGGCGCGCGGTGTCGCTGGCCCGGAGACTCGACGCCGAGATAGTGAGCGCCGATTCGCGTCAGGTGTTCAGGCGCATGAATCTCGGCACCGGCAAGGATCTCGAGGAATATGGCGACGTGGCCTATCATCTCATAGATGTGGTTGAGCCGGGCGAGCCTTACAATCTTTTCAGATTTCTTGCCGACGCCAATGCCGCACTCGATGATATTGAGCGGAGAGGGGGGCAGGCAGTGGTGTGCGGTGGCTCGGGAATGTATGTCGAGGCTTTGGCGCGGGGAACACGGTTGCCCGAAGTGCCCCCCGATGAGGAATTGCGCCGTCGTCTGCGCGGGGAATCGCTCGAGACTCTCACCGGTATTCTCGCCGGTATGAAAACCCTCCACAATTCCACCGATACCGACACCGTGGCGCGTGCCATAAGAGCCATCGAGATCGAGACATATTATGCCGCTCATCCCGAGCTTAAGCCTGAGCCGCTGAGTCACACTCCTTTGCGTCAGCCCCTGATAGTTGGGGTGGAGATTGACCGCGAAATGCGTCGCCGCCGCATCTCCTCGCGTCTGCGCAGCCGTCTCGACAGCGGTATGGTGGATGAGGTAGCGGCTCTTCTGGCTGAGGGAGTAAGCCCCGAGACTCTTATTGGCTACGGGCTGGAGTATCGTTTTATTACCCTCCATCTCATAGGGCAGCTCACTCTTGACGAGATGATCACTCAGCTCGAGATTGCCATTCATCAGTTTGCTAAACGCCAGATGACATGGTTCCGCGGCATGGAGCGGCGCGGGTTGACCCTACATTGGCTTCCTTTCGACATGCCCGAAGATGAGTTTGTTGATCAGGTTGTTGCGCTTCACAAAGAATATTATGACGGTGTTTAGATTGCTGGCCGTTATCGTTGTGCTGATAACGGGCGCTTCGGGCCTTTTGTCGGCTTCGGTTCCAATGCCGCGCAGGGTGTATGTCGTTGACCGACCGAGAGTGATTGAACCTGTCGATACCTTGTGCGACACCCTCCCTGTTCTTGCCGGAGGAAGCATAATAATCGAGATGAGGGGTAGAATACTCTCCGACCGCAAGGGGCGCGGGGAGATGTCAAAGCACTCCCGGTCGACTGTATGGGGAAGGAACGGCGACAGTATCTATACACTTGCTGCGCGGCTCAGAGCTCTCAGCCGTGACGAACTGACTCCTCAATATGAAATGGAACTGACTCTTTCATCTGTCGACGGGGAGAAGCGTGTGGTTTGCCCGCTGCCCGGAGTAACGCGTTCAGACGAGGAGATTCCTCTGACTATGGAGCTTGATTTTACGGCCAAGACGGTCAGTGCCGTTGCCGGAAGCTCTGAGAAACCGGCGCTTACAGTGGCTATGCCTCAGAAATTTATACCCCTGGTGGGTGCGAGCGCCACCGACGCCACAGCCGTTTCACTGCTTGTGGCCGAAATACTTCCCGACGAGTCAAAAGAGATTGCCAGACTTTATGAGTCGGAAGATGAGTTGCGGGCTGTGGCGCTCTCCTATCCTGTGAGCGGCGTGGCCGGTTTATGGCAATATTTCGATCGCGATACCGACGACAGGTATCTCCGCACCGGAGGCAATTATACTTTGGCGGTAATTCCGACTCTTTCGGCTAATGAATATGATATAGTTTATGTTTCGGGCGCAAAGGTCAACTCGCTCAAATGGTTGCCCGGCATGTTGAAAGGGAAACTTTTAGGCAATGGATTTATCAACTCATGGACTCTTGAAGCTGTCGACGCTTCGTTTCATGATATGGAGGGAGAAAATCATGCCTCGATGACTCAAGACGGCGCTATTCTTACCCTCACTTTCCCCGAACTGAAATCCACTCTTCGTTTCCGCCGCCTCGTGAAATAATCCGGTTATAAATCTAATAATAATAATAGCTATATTAGCTAAAATAGCTAATAGTAAGCGGCTTTTGTAAACGAAAAGCCGCCTCAGTCATTGAGATGCGACTGAGGCGAACTTACCGATGGATTAGTTATGTAAAAAGGCGTCTGTTTGGTCAGATAAAAATTCGTTTAGAAATCCTATGGTATGGGCAATGAGACTGCTCTCATAAAGCCGGCTTCAACAACCACCTTTTGTTCTTATAACAACTGAGAAGGTCGGTTAGTTATCATTTAAATGTGAAATAATGTAAACAATCATTAAGGAGTCTGAATTTTCTCCGACTCTTATATCATCAACGCCGCTTTAACTTCAATATCTATCTGTTGCAACACTATATTCGGTTGCTAATACGGTGTAATCCTTCTCTGATTTTTTGCAAGGATTCTCTACTTGGAGACCATATTCCATACCTAAACAAATCAAGTTTTGATTTGCGCATTCCAATCATTTTTGCAAAGGCAGTTATATCTATAACTCCGACGGCCTCAATCATCCTTGCTACTTCATTACTCGGATTGGGTTCTTTTTTTTCATCAAATGATGAAATATGTATATCCTCATCTATTTCATTCCACCTGATGCTTTGCCCTTCATCCAATATTATAAAGCTATTTCTTTGCTTATCAGTGGCATCCATTAATATTGGGAAGGCTTCAAGAGGGCGACTTTTTTCAGTGCCATCATCTGTCAATACATATATTCTGTTATTGGTAAACCATATTTTTTCAATCTTACCCATAGAAAGAAGTTATGTTGTCAGATTTTGCTCCCTGAAATTAAATAGCGTTACTCTTCAAGTTTTTTGAGGATGGTGCGGGCTTTGTGGGCGTCGTCGGCGAGGGCTTTGCGCAGTTTGTCGAGCGAGGAAAATTTCTTTTCGTCGCGGATTCTTTCAACGAAAAGCAGTGAGATGGTTTCGCCGTAAAGATAGCCTGAATAGTCAAGGATATGAGCCTCGATAGTTACGTGGGCCGGAGTGGAGTCGTCGCCGGTAACTGTGGGGCGCACGCCTATGTTTACGATTGTGGGGCGGCTTACGCCGTCGGGTGTTACGGTATATGCGGCATAGACACCGATGGCGGGAATGACTGCATTTTCTATCTCGGGGCGCAGGTTGGCGGTGGGAAAGCCGAGCGAGGTGCCGAGATGTTCACCCGACACCACTTCGCCGGTGAGTTGATAAGGGTGGCCGAGCATTTTTGACGCCTTGGCCACATTGCCCTCCTCGATGAGTGTGCGTATCACCGAAGAGCTGACTTTTTCATGGGCGCCGGTATATTCGGGTGCGCCGATAATCTCTATACCCAGCTCCGTGCCTATGGCCTGATATTGCTCGAAGCCCTCAAGACGGTCACGGCCAAAGCGATTGTTGAAACCTACAACAAGAGCGTCGATGGCAAAGCGCTTGTGGAGCATTGATAGAAACTGCCGCGCGCTCATGTGCCGGATTTTGGGAGTGAAATCAACTACTATCACATCTTCCGCGCCCGCTTCGTTGAGCTTCTGGAATTTTGTCTCCGGGGCGGAGAGCAGACGGGGAGCGCGCTCGGGCGCCACTATCGAGAGGGGATGAGTCTCGAAGGTCACCACCGACGGAACGAGGCTGCGGGGAGTGGCTTCAAGTTTGAGATAGTCGATAAGAAACTTATGTCCGGCATGAACACCGTCCCACATGCCAATGGCGGCAATTCGACGGCTTTTGGTGTTTCCTTTTCTTATTATCATGGTAGGAGATGGTAGTGGAGGTTAGATGTTGATTCCTTTGGTGGCGAGAAGGGTTGCAAATTCAGCGCCGGGGGTAACAAGCAATGTCTCATATCCTAATTTTGAGGCGGCGTCGAGATTTGCCTGTGAATCGTCTAAGAATATGGTCTCTTCAGGTCTAATGCCGAGTTGAGCCTGAGCATAGTCAAAAATGCCTTTCTGCGGTTTCATGACTTTGGCCCGGAATGAGGTTACAATGCCGTCGAAATAGCTCTCCGGCCCGTCAAGCCCCTGTTTGCGAAATTCGTCGGCGATTTTGCTGTGCCACATTATCGGGTTGGTGTTTGACAGCATATATATCTTGAAACCTGCCTTTCTAAGTTTTTTCAGTTCATCAAGGCGATATTCCGGTATTCCGACGAGGAATTTATTGAAAGCATCGTCGATTTCGGCATCGGTAACTCCGGAGCGCAGATAGGGGCGCAAAGTGTTGTGGAAGTCCTA
>JAIDXU010000279.1:1136-9169 GCA_029058455.1 Paramuribaculum sp. | reverse complement strand
TTGCGCTCAAGCTCTTTCACCATCATGTCGCCGCTCTTTGATTTCGAGCTGAGGAAGCCGAGATTGTTTTCATAGGGGTGGAGCTCCTGACGACGCTGCTCTAGCTGGCGGGCAAGACGCTCACGCTCTCTCACCAGACGGGCATCGCCGGCTTCGAGTCCCTCGATGTTGCTTTCAAACCGCTCCATGCGGGCACGGTTTTCATGAATATCGAGTTTCACAAACAGTTCGCCGAGCAGATTGCGATAGGTTTCCTGAATACGCTCCTTTTCCTTGAAAGGCACAAAGCCAATCGACTGCCACTGGGCGCGAAGCTCCTTGACAGCCGAGATAGCCTCGGCGCGGGGAGTTGCAGAATCTTCGGCGTTAAGATCGGTGAGAGCCTTGATGATCTCCTGCTTGGCCTTGAGGTTGGCCTGCTCGGTGCGACGTGTTCCCGAGGTGACTTTCTTCTTCTTGTCGAAGAAATAATCACAGGCGGCAAGGAATCTGCGCCACACGGCATCGCTGTGTTTCTTGGTAACCGGGCCGATGGTTTTCCACTCCTTCTGAAGCTCAACAAGGGCATCGGTGGTTTTCTTCCACTCGGTCGAATCTTTGAGAGCCTCGGCCTTTTCACAAAGGGCTGTCTTGAGACGGAGGTTTTCGGCCAGCTCATCCTTGATTTTCTTATAGAAAGCGGCTTTGGCGGCGAAAAATGCATCACACACGGCGCGGAATCTGGCAAACAAGGCTGTGTTGGTCTTGCGCGAGGCAAATCCAAACTGCTTCCACTCCTCCTGAGCGGCAATGATGGTCTTGGTCATAGCCTCCCATGCGGCGTAGGACGACAGAGCTGAGAAATCCAAAGCCTCTACACGCTCGCAAAGGGCGGTCTTGCCGGCCTCGTTTTCCTGTTCCTTAGCCTTGCGCTCCTCAAAATAGGCCTGATAGCGCTTGTTGACACAAGCCGACGCGTCACGAAATTCGTTCCACAGATCGGCACGCAGCTCTTTAGCCACGGGACCAATCTCACGCCACTTGTCGTGAAGGTCCTGAAGGCGCTTGAAGGCCACAACCGGATCCTTATCTTCGGCCAGCGATTTAGCCTCGGCCACAAGCAGCTGTTTCTGCTCAAGATTTTTCTTGAAATCATAGTCGCGAAGCTCTTTGTTGACCTTCCACTGGTCATAGAAAAGCTCCACAGCGTCCTGATATGATTTCCAGATGTCGGCGGCTTTGGGAGCAGGCACCTCGCCGATAGTCTTAAACTCGGCCTGAAGCTCCTTGGCGCGTGAATAATGCACGTTAACCTTATCGGTGTCTGACGCCATCTTCACAAGTTCGTCGATAATCATCTGCTTGCGGGCAAGGTTGGCCTCTTTTGCAGCCTCCTGCGAAGCGCGGAGCTCGGCCTTATGCTCCTTAATTATAGCGAGCAGCTGTTTAAACTCATCCTCGTCGGGATCGATGCCGGGATTGAAAGTTTCAGGATCATTGCCGTCGGCGATCCACTTATCGCGCACGATCGACAATTCGTCGTTTCTCAGCTGATAATAATGCAATTTCAGGCGAGTCACCAGGTCGGAGCTTATCTCCTCGGCCGGTTGCTCTGAAAGGGTTTTAAGGCGCGCCAGCAATTCAGCCTTTGTTTCAGGCAGTTTCTGGGGTTGGGGTTCGGCGGCCTCATCGGCAGGCACAGTCTCCTGCGCCTCGGCCTGAGCTTCGGTTGCGGGTTCGGGGTTTGTTTCAGATTCCGCTGTGACAGTGTCGGTTGCGGGTTCGGGGCTTGTTTCAGGGCTAACAATAGGGTCCACTACGACTTCATCAGGAGTCTTGGGAAGTTCGTTCGATTCCATAACATGAAATAGTTTGAGGTTAAAATAAGCACAGGCTGTCAGTGACGCTACAGCGGCACTCCATTGCCAATCATCGCCAAATATAGTAAAACTTTTTGGTCTGCAACAAATTTTTCATCCTAAATCTTCCGCCCTCACCCTTTTTACACCTTTTTCAGAATGATTCAGTCACATAACGAAACAAGTTAGGGGCAAGCGGTTTTGCAATATCATTTGGGTATTTCAAAAAAAACTTCTACCTTTGCGAAAGAATATTTTTGTCTCCGTAGTTCAATGGATAGAATATTGGATTCCGGTTCCAACGATTGGGGTTCGACTCCCCACGGGGATACAATTCAGGTCGGAGCTGACATTATGTCGGCTCCTTATTTTTTAGAGTACTTACACTTTGAGCATATTACAATATCCGTGACGACTTGGAACGACTTGGACGACTTGGAACGGAATTTAAATTTGTCAATAAGGAGATTTTTTCATAGCTTTGCAACCTATGCGAAATATATAACCAAAATCTATATAACCATGACCGAAAACGATCTTCAACAAATCCAGCAAAAAGGCATCACACCCCAGATGGTGGAAGAGCAGCTTGCACGTTTCCGAACCGGATTCCCTTATCTGAAAATCGACTGTGCCGCTACCGAGAAAAACGGTATCGCCACTCTTACTCCCGTAGAGGAACAGGCTGCCATCGAACGCTGGCAGCAATATCTTGAACAGGGGGGCGAGGTGATGAAATTCGTGCCCGCCTCGGGTGCCGCCTCCCGCATGTTTAAAGCCCTGTTTGAATTTGTCGACGGCCCCGACACTGTCGCCGCTCCGGGAAGCCCCCTTGCCAAACTGCTTGAAAACCTCGACAAACTCCCCTTCTTGAAGGATCTCAACGAAGTGTGCGTGAAACTCCACGGAGCAGACGCCAAGACTTTGCTTGAAAATGGTAAACAAAAAGAAGTCATCGCCGCCATTATCCTCCCCGAGGGTCTCAACTACGGCGGTCTGCCAAAAGGTCTGCTCAAATTCCACAGCTATGACGGCGAGGATTCACGCACTCCCCTTGAAGAACATCTGATGGAAGGCGCCCAGACAGCTGCCGACTCCACCGGCACGGTTCACCTCCATTTCACCGTATCGTCTAATCACCGTGATCTTTTCCTCAAGAAAATCGAGGAGGTCGTGCCCGCTATGGAAAAGAAAACCGGCGTGAAATTCGACATCTCACTCTCCGAACAGAAACCTTCGACCGATACCATCGCCGCAAATCCCGACAACACACCTTTTATTGAAGAAGGTAAACTTCTTTTCCGTCCCGGCGGTCACGGCGCTCTTATCGCCAACCTCAACGATATTGATTCGACAGTGGTGTTTATCAAAAACATCGACAATGTGGTGCCCGACAGCCGCAGAGAGTCAACCATCCGCTATAAGACCGTCATAGCCGGCTATATGATGGAAATCCACGATAAAATCGCTGCCTATCGCCGCTCGATAGCCACCGGCGCCTACGACCGCGAGAAGCTTATCGAGATACGCGATTTCCTCAAAAAAGTGCTCGCCACTCGCCTGCCCGCTGACACCGAGCAGCTTGATGACCACTCGCTGGCCGTGTTGCTCGACGCCAAACTCGATCGCCCGCTGAGAGTGTGCGGCATGGTGCGCAACGAAGGCGAACCCGGTGGAGGCCCGTTTATCGCCTATAATGCTGACGGCTCATCATCGCCTCAGATTCTTGAAAGCCACCAGATCGACCCCGACAATAAGGAATATGCCGAAATGCTCAAATCGGCCACTCACTTCAATCCCGTTGACCTCGTGTGCTATCTCCGCGACACCCACGGCAACCACTTCGATCTTCTGAAATATGTCGACCAGGCCACCGGATTCATCTCGTCGAAATCGAGCCACGGCAAGGAGCTTAAAGCCCTTGAGCTTCCCGGCCTCTGGAACGGCGCCATGAGCGACTGGAACACAGCTTTTGTTGAAGTGCCCGCTTCTACATTCAATCCTGTAAAGACCGTCAACGATCTTCTTCGTCCCGCCCATCAGTCATAACCTCTCTAAGCGTGACACAATCATAATTCGGGAGCTGCCTCAAAACCGAGGCCGCTCCCGAATTGTTGTTAAATAAACTACATTTACACGCCATGACTCAGAAAGATGAATTAAAACGACTATGGAGCGACTCATTCGGCGACTCACCTGAATATGTCGACATGTTTTTCAGCAGAGTATATAATGACTCCGACCTTATATCCGCGGAGCAGAACGGCCATACCGTAAGCTATCTTCTGCTGCAACCCTATTCATTTATGTTTCATGGCGCTATCCTCCCCACAGGATATATTTGCGGAGCCAACACGCGCCGCAACCAGCGAGGCAAAGGGCTCATGTCGAAACTCATGACCGACGCATTGCGCACCTGCGCCTCGCGCGGCTATATGATGGCCGAACTGATACCCGCCTACGACTGGCTCTATCCCTATTACAACCGTTTCGGATTTTCGACAGTGTTCTATATCGACGCCCAGCGGTTTACCTCAGCCCATCAGTTCGGACCCTGGGAGGAGGGATTTCAGCCAGTAGAAAATATTTTTGACCCGGCGGTTTCGGAAGCTTTCATAAGATTGGAGAAAATGCGTCCCTGCACCATTCTTCATTCTTCGCGTGACTTTCTCAACACCCTCGACGATATAGCTCTCTCTCCTGGCGGAAAATATGTGGCTGTGAGCCGCGACTCCGGAGAAGTGGTGGCGATGGCATGGGCGGAATCAAATCCCGACGACCCCACGGCGCCGGTTACAGTCAAGGAATTGCTGTCGACCGATATTCCCGCCGGCCGAGCCGCCCTAAGAGAACTGCGCTATCACTGGCCCGACAAGTCATTCAAGCTTCTCGCCCCGGTAGGTATTCACCCTCACTTCATAACTCCGCGCGGCATGTGCCGTCTCACCGATGTGGCCGTAGCCCTTTCGACTGTGGCCGCCGCTCACCCCTCGTTTAAATCTACCATCAGGGTAAGCGACCCGCTAATTCCTCAAAATAATGCAACATTCCGCATAGCTGACGGTGAAATCGACATCTCGGCCTATGCCACCAACTCACGGCTTGACTTTGATGTTGATGTCTCAACCCTCGCCGACATAATGTTCTCCTCTCCGGCTATGGGCAACATAATAGGCTTCCCCTCGGTACGTCCGCACATATCCTTGATGCTCGACTGATTTAGTGTTAAAATATGTAAAAGTTTATTTTCGCTTTAAACCTTGACTTGATTTCCGAGTCATATTGATGTGTTCGGCAAAAAACGAGACATCAACCGAACCGGTCAATAAGTCAAAAAATTATCAACAAAACTTTTACATAAAATGAAAAAATTAATTCTTGCAGTTACCTGCCTCGCTCTCGGCATCTCAGCCTCTTTCGCCAATCCCGCCAACGATTCTAAAAAAGATAAGAAAGAATGTGACAAAAAAGAGTGCAAAGCTCCCGTATGTAATCCCTTCGAAGGTCTTAACCTCACCGACGCTCAAAAACAGCAGCTCAGCGAAATCTGCCCCTTCGGTCCCGGCAAAGACAAAAAGGACAGAAAAGACAGAAAGGAATTCGACGGTAAGAAAAGCGACAAGCGTGACAAGGCTCAGGCGCCCGGTCAGCGTCGCAAATTCTCTCCCGAGCAAGCCGACTCAATGCGCCGTGCAATGATGACCAAACGCATCGATGCCCGCAAAGATTACCTTGCCAAAGTAAAGGATATTCTCACTCCCGAGCAGTACGTTCAATTTCTTGAAAACAGCTTCGTCAATGCCATGCCTCAGATGAGCGGTAGAAACAAAGGCATGAAACCCGGTCAGCGTCCCGGCAACAACAAAAAAATGGGTCAGCAAAACGGCAGAAAACAGCGTCCCCGCGGTCAGCGTCCCGCTCCTCAGAACTAAATTTTGCTGCGATAACTTAATGATAGACATGATCGGATAGTTTTCCGACCTAAAAAGGGCTTCTTTCACACACGCAAAGAAGCCCTTTTTATTTATTGCGATTACCCGCGTATCCATTTACACAATATATTATTACGCTCTGTCAAACTATATAGTCTGAGATTTTTATTTATCTTTGCACATTATTGCAACGGATCGAAGCCTCTGATTTTATTATGCTGTTTACCGACATTATTTTCGCACTCTTCATGGGGTGCTTCTTCTGCATCTATTGGTTTGCGCTGCGGAAATCTCTGCGGTGGCAGAATGTGTGGCTTCTCGGTGCAAGTTATCTCTTTTATGGATGGTGGGACTGGCGCTTCCTGATTCTTATCATCCTCACTTCGGCCACAACTTTCTTTTCGGCGGTTCTATTTGAGCGATATAGACACAAATGGCTGATTACGGCCAATATAGTTTTCAATCTGGGTATTCTCGCCCTATTCAAATACTTCAATTTCTTCACTGAGAATATCGGCCGATTGTTCTCGCTCGCGGGCATGAATCTCGACTGGTTTACCATCGACGTGCTACTCCCTGTCGGCATTTCGTTCTACACTTTTCAGGCCATCAGCTACTCGATCGACGTGAGTCGCGGCGATATACGCCCCACCCGCAATGTTGTGGGATTTTTCACTTTCATAGCCTTTTTCCCGCAACTCGTGGCGGGTCCTATCGAGAGGGCAGGCGCTCTGCTGCCTCAGATTCTGCAGCCGCGACGATGGGACTATTCGCGTGCGGTAGAGGGTCTTCGCATGGTGCTCTTCGGGGTGATGAAGAAAGTGTGTGTTGCCGATATGCTTGCCATATACGTTGACCGTATTTTCGATGGTGATGAGGCGATGACTCCGATGCGTGTGCTGGCGGGAGGGATTCTCTTCACCTTGCAGATCTACTGCGATTTCTCGGCCTATAGCGAGATAGCTCGCGGTGTGGCGCGTATGCTTGGCGTGGAGCTGATGGCTAATTTCCGCTTTCCTCTCTTCTCGCGCAATATTCTGGAATTCTGGCAGAGATGGCACATATCACTTATGCTCTGGTTTCGTGATTACCTCTACATTCCTCTCGGCGGCAATCGTCGCGGCAAATGGCGCACCGCGCTCAACTTCACCATCGTATTTCTGCTGTCAGGTTTATGGCACGGAGCGGCATGGAATTTCGTTATCTGGGGTGCATTTTGGGCTATATGCTATGTAACGGGTAAGTTTATCATCGGCCTGCGCCGTCCCGCTCCCCCTTCAACATTCAGAGATCTTCCGGATATGGCTCTGACTTTTGGCGTTGTTGCCGCAGGATTTTATATTTTCCGCTGTGCCACTCTTACCCAAGTGTGGAGCGGAATGTGTAACGGATGGATGTTTATTATCTGCTTCCTCCTGCTGTGGGGAGCATTGCGTGTGCTCTCACCATTTCTTCAACGTCTCTCTACCTCGCTTCCCGCCATATTGGCGATAGCCTCGATTGCCGCAATAGTGCTTCTGATTGTCACTGGTCATTGGCCCCTATTACTGAAATTCTGGTGGCTGTCGGCAGCTGTAATGGTGTTTGCAATCGAATGGATCGGCCGCGAGGGAGATTATCCGTTTGCCACTGTGCCAAGTCATAAACTCCCGCGACTGGCTCTTTACTGGATTATGGGCGCCATGATTCTCCTTAGTGAACCCACCGATATGACTTTCATTTATTTCCAGTTCTGATGCGCTGATGAATCCCGTTACACGTTCTATACTGCGTTTCACAATGCACGCCCTGCTGACGGCGCTGCCGGTTGTTCTCCCTGCCGTGGCGGTCTATATCGCTACAGATCCCTTTAAGGTGATTCGCATTTACGACTGCTATCTGCCTGATCCGGGTGATAATCCTATTCGCGTCGGTATAAACAAAGGTGTGGTGACTCTCGACAGCTACCTGCGCAACACCGCGGAACACCCCTCTCGCCCTATAAACGCGATGATTTTCGGATCATCGATCTCATGCTACTATGATGTCGATGAATGGGCTTCCATTCTGCGAGCCTATTATGGCGACAGCATCCCTATCCGCCCGATGCATTTTGATTCATCGGGCGAAACGCTACGATCACTCGCCCGCAAAGTGACTTATCTGGCAAAGAGAGATGCATTGCCCGATTACGCGCTTATTATCTTTGATCCACTTATCCTCAAACGCGAGGTTGACGACTCTCCATTTGCCATCGATCCTCCGGCTTTCAATCCCGGAGTAG
>JAIDXU010000279.1:0-1126 GCA_029058455.1 Paramuribaculum sp. | reverse complement strand
TGTAGTGAACTTCGTGAAATTCCATTACACGTTTTTTCGTGCGGCAACAAACGCAGACTTTCTCAAAAGCATGATTTATGCCGACATTACGGGTCGCCCTGATAACATCGGTCATAATCCCATTTTTGAAAGCCAGCCGATAGTCTACGACCGATACTTGAACCAGGAAAGCATCCCGCAATGGGACTCTATCATCGCTGCCGATCCGGAGCAATTCTACTATGCCCATCCCCTAATTGCCCCTACCGACACCGTCACCGTGTCTGCACCCGTCTTAACCGAAACAAAAATCAAAGCGCTTACAACCATCGCACAAAACTTCAGCGACTGCTCCACCGACTGCCGGATTATCATTTCTCCCAACCGTCGCGGCGTAAGCCTCTCTCCCGCCGATCTCCGCATATTACAAAATCTTTTCGGAGCAGACCGCGTTTTCGACTTCTCTGCCTCCCACGCTCACTATCTCCGCACCGACTCTCTGCTCTATGACAACACCCACTACCGTTCCCCCTTCGCCTCACTCCTCATGCGCTCCGCCTATCCCACATCGAAATCGCATTAAATCAAAGGCTTTAGCACAATTTTTATATTTACGTTAATTTAACATAAAGGATTTAAAACTAACATAAAAGATTTTTTTTACTACCAAATTACTATTACTTTGCCGCAACATTATTTACCTAACCCCTCATTAACCATGAAACATTCAATCACAGCTTTTGTATGCGGATTGCTCTTATCAGCTTCGACTATCACTGCAGCCGACAAGAGCGGCGCTCTAATCATTGTAAGCGATCTCCCCGCTTCTAACGATCTACATACAGCTCTTGTAGAAAAAATCGGCCACAATAATCCTGAAAATGTAATATATGTAAAACCCGCTGAAGCTTCGACCGTTACTCTACCCGAAAATGTCGATGGAATAATATCGATCGGTATGGGAACAATTAACTCATCGATCGGACTGGCAGAGCGCAGCAACCCTGACTTTTTCGTTTCGATAGGTGACCTTGCAATGCCTAAAAAAGATTACAGCAAATGGTTACTTAGACAGATATATCTCTTACCCGGTAAGGATCCTGTTGCCAACACAGCCGAGCGACGCAAAATCAATACCTCTCTCGAC
>JAIDXU010000278.1 GCA_029058455.1 Paramuribaculum sp. | reverse complement strand
CTTGCTCAGATCCTCAAGGAAGAATATGGCATCGAACCCGCTGCTGCAGCTGTTGCAGTTGCTGCCGGTCCCGCCGCTGCCGGCGAAGCCGCTGAAGAGAAAACATCTTTTGATGTTGTGCTCAAATCAGCCGGTGCATCGAAGCTTGCCGTTGTTAAGCTCGTGAAAGAACTCACCGGTCTTGGCCTCAAGGAAGCCAAGGAAATCGTTGACGGTGCTCCTTCAGTAGTGAAAGAGGGTATCGCCAAAGCTGACGCCGAAGGCCTCAAGAAACAGCTTGAAGAAGCCGGCGCAGAAGTAGAGCTTAAATAAGACTCCTGACACTCAGGCAAATAGGTAAAGCGTCGTCGCTAAGACAGATGCTTTACCTTTTTGCATATTAGTTTCCCCGATGTTAAAAATAATAGCATTGGGGTGAACTTATCTCTCTCAACTCGGCACTCTCACCGGTAATGAGAGCCACCAATTTCTCCGGTACAGACCAATCATTGAAATTGTACCACAAATTTCACCATCACCCTCTTTTAGATGTCAGTCAAAATAGCTAAACCGCGTGTCAATTTTGCGTCGGTTAAGAATCCTCTGCCCTACCCCGACTTCCTGGAGGTGCAGCTCAAGTCATTCCGTGACTTCCTGCAGCTTGACACTCCTCCCGAAAAGCGTAAGAACGAAGGGCTCTTCAAGGTATTCGCCGAAAACTTCCCTATTGCCGACACCCGAAATAACTTTGTGCTCGAGTTTCTCGACTATTATATCGACCCTCCGCGCTACACCATAGAAGAGTGTCTTGACAGAGGATTAACCTACTGCGTGCCTCTCAAGGCAAAACTCAAGCTCTATTGTACCGATCCCGATCACGTGGACTTTGAAATGAAAGTTCAGGACGTGTATCTGGGTCAGATTCCCTATATGACTGAAAAGGGCACCTTTGTGATTAACGGTGCCGAGCGCGTTGTTGTGTCACAGCTTCACCGCAGCCCCGGTGTGTTTTTCGGTCAGAGCACCCACGCCAACGGCTCAAAGCTCTACAGCGCGAGAATCATTCCCTTCCGTGGCAGCTGGATCGAGTTTGCCACCGACATCAACAATGTGATGTATGCCTACATCGACCGTAAGAAAAAACTTCCGGTCACCACTCTTCTGCGTGCCATCGGACTCGAAACCGACAAGGATATCATCGAAACCTTTGGTATGGCTGAGGAAGTCAAGGTCAACAAAACCAACCTCAAGAAAGCAATCGAGGAAAACCGCAAGCTCGCCGCACGTGTTGTGAAACGCTGGACCGAGGACCTCAACGACGAGGAAACCGGTGAAGTAATCTCGATCGAGCGCACCGAAGTGATCGTTGACCGCGACAAGGAAATCACTCCCGAAAACGCCGAGCTGATTCTCGAATCAGGCGCCAAGACAATCCTGCTCCAAAATCAGGAAGCTTCGTCGACCGAATCGGCAATCATCTCCAACACTCTTAAAAAAGACCCCACAAACTCGGAAAGCGAAGCAATTCAGTTTATCTACAGAGCTTTACGCAACGCCGAGCCACCGGATGATGCCAGCGCCCGCGAGGTAATCAACAATCTTTTCTTCTCTGAAAAGAGATATGACCTCGGAGATGTGGGCCGTTACCGCATCAACAAGAAGCTCAACCTCGACATTCCCTCCGATGTCAAGGTGCTCACCAAAGAAGATATTATCTCGATCATCAAATATCTGATTGAGCTTATTTCGTCGAAGGCTGACGTCGATGATATCGACCACCTTTCAAACCGCCGTGTACGCACTGTGGGCGAACAGCTCTATAATCAGTTCAACATAGGTCTCGCACGCATGTCGCGCACCATCCGTGAGCGCATGAACGTGAGAGACAACGAGGTGTTCACACCTATCGACCTTATCAACGCCAAGACAATTTCGTCGGTGATCAACTCATTCTTCGGCACCAACGCATTGTCTCAGTTCATGGACCAGACCAATCCTCTGGCCGAAATGACTCACAAACGCCGTATGTCGGCCCTCGGCCCCGGCGGTCTGTCGCGTGAGCGTGCCGGCTTCGAGGTGCGTGACGT
>JAIDXU010000277.1 GCA_029058455.1 Paramuribaculum sp. | reverse complement strand
GGGGAGTAGATATGAGATTTGCAGGGAATCAAAAATAGAAATGTTTGGTGGTTATGATTTTTTTAGTAATTTTGCGGCTGAAATGGTTGCTCTGCCGTCCAAGAGTGGAGGCGTGAAGGAGCATCAAAAGGGAACGAGGTGAGATTCCTCGACAGTACCCGCTGCTGTAATTCCCGTTCTTTAACGACGCAAATTCGTTATCGAACAAGGTTTTTCGCAACTTGCCACTGGTCATTCATAGACTGGGAAGGCGCGATAAAACCGGGATAAGTCAGAAGACCTGCCATTCAAACATAAAAGCACCCACGGGATTATGGGTTTGACTTTGAGACAACTGCTTATAATGGGCAGGCTCTGTCATAAGCAGGTTTAACTGATTAATAAGAAAACCTATAACCCGTTGATATACCCTTTGTGGGTGTTTCACCGGGTCTTGTTTTTTTATTATAATCTGTTAAACCAATGGCATATCGTTTAATTTGGTCGGTTGTTGCATTTTGCTTTATTCCGGGTCTGATTAAAGCAGAAGAACAAAAGGACTCTACATACCTTCTTAAAGAAGTTCTTGTTACCGCTCAACATACAAACCGTGACATAATTCCTGTGCAGACTCTCTCGGGAGATGCGCTCCACAAACTCAACAGCAACAGTGTCGCTGATGCACTGCGCTATTTCTCAGGTGTGCAAGTGAAAGATTATGGTGGAGTCGGCGGAATCAAGACTGTTAACATTCGCTCCATGGGCACTAACCATACCGGGGTGGTGTATGATGGAGTGGAACTTGGAAATGCTCAAAACGGACAAATAGACCTCGGACAGTTTTCGCTTGACAATATTGAGGCACTTTCGCTATATAACGGTCAGAAAAGCGAGATTCTTCAACCGGCTAAAGATTTCGGGTCGGCAGGTACGATCTACATGAAAACCCGAAAACCGATATTTAATGAAGGGGAAACATATCATGCCAGAGCAACGATAAGAACCGGGTCATTTGACCTGTTGAATCCGTCTGCGTTGGTTGAATTGAAACTTAGTGAACGCATTTCAGCATCATTGAGTGCGGAATGGGTTAACTCAAGCGGCAAGTATAAATTCCGTTACCGTCGTGTAAATCCCGCCGGAGAACTTGCCTATGACACGACAGCCGTGAGGCAGAACGGAGATATAAATGCCACAAGAATAGAACTTAATACTCATGGCTCACTTTCGGCGGGGACATGGACATTTAAGGCATATAATTATAATTCCGAGCGAGGAGTGCCCGGCGCGATTGTAAATAACGTGTGGCGCCGCGGAGAACGCATCTGGGATACCAATTCATTTGTGCAAGGTCGCTATACCGGATATTTCGGAAGGTTTACGACCTTAAATAATATAAAGTATGCTTTCTATCGCACCCATTATGTCAACAATGACGATAAACAGGTGAAAATAGACAATCTTTATAAGCAAAGGGAGATATACATATCATCAGCCAACGAATATGAAATCAGCGACTGCTGGCGCATTTCAGGTAGTTATGATTTTTTGTGGAATAGCCTTGACGCGGATATTTATGGTTTCGTAAAGCCCGACCGTATTTCTCAATTCCTGTCAGCGGCCACGGCCCTCAGTTTTGACCGGTTTAAGGCTCAGGCAAGTGTTTTGGGTACATTCATTCACGATAATATAAAAGGACAACAGGCACCCTCTGATAAACACGTACTTTCCCCTGCCATATTCATGAATGTCTATCCGATGCGAAACAAAGATTTTTCGATAAGGACATTTTATAAACAATCATTCAGGATGCCCACATTCAATGACCTCTATTATGCTGATATGGGTAATTCCCAACTATCCCCCGAAAGAGTAACACAATATAATCTCGGCATATTATATGACCATAGTTCAGCAACTTCATTTATTTCAAACTCGCGTCTCAGCTGCGATGTTTATTATAATAAGGTGAAAGATAAAATAGTAGCCTATCCTAAGGGGCAGCAATTCCGATGGACTATGCTTAATCTCGGATTGGTTGATATTCGTGGCATAGACGTTACGGGATTAATTACAATCAATCCTGCAAAAGAATTATATATGACCCTGAGGGCTCAATATACATTTCAACGGGCGATTGACATCACAAATCCCGCCGACAATTATTATAAAGACCAGATACCATACATTCCCCGTCATTCGGGGTCGGCGGTAGCAAATGCGCAGTGGCGAGGGTGGAGCCTTAACTATTCGTGGATATATGTGGGAGAGCGATATAATCAGCAAGAGAATATCAGATATAATTACACCCAACCGTGGTATACGTCAGATATATCTCTGAGTAAGGATTTCAGATTTGGCAATGTGAATCTGAGGGGACTTATTGAAGTCAATAATCTGTTAAGTCAGGACTATGACGTTATTCTCAATTATCCAATGCCAAAACGAAATTACAGATTCACATTAACCGTAGAACTATGAATATCAAGCATATTTTTATATATTTACTGCCACTCCTGATGATATCCACAAGTTGCCGTGAGGACGAACTTGTGGTGCCCACCGAGTATGACATCATCGGCGATGAGAGACCCGGCGCTGAAATTCGAGGCTTCTATCTTGTTAATGAAGGCAACATGGGGTCGAATAAATGCACGCTTGACTACTATGATTACTATACAGGGTTATATTCCCGGAACTTTTATGCAGAAAAAAATCCTAACGTAATCAAGGAATTGGGCGATGTCGGTAACGATATCGCTATCTACGGAAGCAAACTTTATGTAGTGGTCAAC
>JAIDXU010000276.1 GCA_029058455.1 Paramuribaculum sp. | reverse complement strand
TTCACGCCAGAATTTACAATATATGAAGAAGATGTATCTTCTTTATAATAAACCTTATACAAATTGCCCACAACTTGTGGGCAATTCTGAGTCTGAAATATGCCCACACATTGTGGACAATTTCATTTTCTCTATTCCATGGGGGCACCATCGTATCATTATAGATAAGTATTTCGAAAGTAACGATAAAGAAACAGCATTATTCTATGCCCATAAAATTGTAGAAGAAGGTTGGTCAAGAAATGTACTGAAATCATTTATTGATACCAACCTTCACCTTAGACAGGGCAAAGCGATAACAAGTTTCTCCCGACTACTACCAACACCCGATAGCGACCTCGCACAAGAGCTCACTAAAGACCCTTACATATTTGACTTTACGGAATTGACGGAGCCATATAAAGAGCGAGAGTTAAAAAAGGCTCTAATGGCTAATATATCCCGATTCCTTCTTGAACTTGGCTCCGGATTTGCATATGTTGGCGAAGAATACCGTCTTAAAATAGGACATACTGAACAATTCATTGACTTACTGTTTTACAATATCAAATTACATTCATATTGTGTAATCGAGGTAAAAACGGGAACATTCGGAGCCGGAGACATAGGTCAGCTCGGCACATATATGACTGCGGTAAATCACATTCTCAAAACAGATCAAGACAACCCTACAATTGGATTGCTTATATGCAAAGATAAGGATAATGTTTTAGCCCAATATGCCCTTGAATCATCAGCACAACCTATAGGAGTCGCAGAATTTAAACTTACTAAATTCATTCCTGACGAGTTTAAAAGTTCTCTCCCATCAATAGCGGATATTGAAATGGAACTTAAGCAATAAGCCTAAATGAAATTTAAGCTTCGCCACATCGCTTTTATCGCTCTGATGATACTCTCCATTGCTGTTATGGAGGGTAAAAGTCATGTTGTGGTTGCCGATTCCACAACCCGCGTGCCGCTTCCCAACGCCTCGGTTTTCAACCGCCACGGACACGCCATAGGAATGACCGACAAAAAGGGTCGCCTCCCGGACATTTCCCCTGAAAGCTATCCTGTAACTCTCAGTCACCTCGGATTCTTTACCCGAACGATAAGAAAAGCGCCCCTCGACACAATCTTTCTTCAGCAAAACAGTGCCACATTGCCCGAAGTGAAATTTGTGTCACGCAACCATAAATACCTGCACCTTTTAGCATACGTGCGTGAATATTCAACCCTCACCACCTATACCGACACAGTGTTTCTTTTCCGTGAAAAGAAAGTCGACTACATGCTGCCACCGGAGTGTAAAATGAAATTCAAGGGATGGTCAAACCCGAGAACTCTCTCAAGCAAATCATACTACAGATTTACCGACGCCTCAGGCCTCGACAGCGTAAGCGATGTGAGCAACCATCATTTTTCGTGGTCTGACTGGATGAGTATCGCTCCCCTCACCAAACTTCCGCTTAAACTTAGAGGCGTGGAGTCGCAAACCGATACAATCAGGGGGAAATACAGCCCCACCGAGATATGTACAAAACAAAACGACAGGGTTAATGTAGAAGTCAATGTGCTCGCCGATACCGCAAGCCGTAAATGGGTTTCCAATCTGTCGTCATTTTTTCGCGACGACCTCGATTTCAATAGTTTCAAAGTCAGCTATGACTATAAGAATGTGATCGGAGACTCGATTTCACCTTTCGATCTCAGCGGCTACCGTTTCAGTATCGATTCAACCGGTAGAGGGCATAAGATGTTTAGATTCAACAAGGTGAATGAATCGTTTTTTGTAACCACCAATGCCGAGATCTATATTCTCGACCGTGAATATCTCACTCCGAAAGAAGCCCGCAAATGGGCCTCAAAAAACATCAATCTTATAGCTGCAGACCTTCCCGAGCCCTACGATACTCCGCAACTGCAGCCCGACATTAAAGACCTCGTTGCAAGAGTCGATAATATCGACAGAGACCAAATAAAACTTGACTTCACCATCGATCGTAGACTTCTCAACACCCTTCCTCCGCAGGATAATTACACTCTCGGTCGCAGATTGATGTTTATGCTAAAGGATCTCACAGGTATCTCATTACTCAAATTCCACCGCAATCAAAAAAAGCGGCAACGCGAAGCGACTCTACGCCGCACGCTTGACAACAATCTCCGCCACGAGCAACTCCTCTCCGACGATCCCGAATCCCTCTCCCCTGACAACGATTGATTTCCGACCGGGAATCGGCGCGATTAGTAGTCAAATCGATCTAATTAGTCTAATTAAACCTGTTTCAGTTGTTGCTAAACAATCGCGGCGCGGCGGGTGTTTTATCTGTAAAACGGTCTTTTACCGTCACTAATCAAAACCTCTGAAATTATGAAAACCCTGTCAAAAATACTCATCGCTACCGGACTGATAATCTTCGGTTCAGGCCTTGGCGTGGCCCTTGTGACACCCAACCACAAACCGTCAGAGAAACCTGTTTCTAAAAAATCGTCTCACAAACAGGAAAAGTAATCCTTTCCAACTCCCTGCGCGAAACGGCCTTTATGAACGAACTCGAAAGATTACTTTCGCAGCGAATCAATAAGCCGCAAATCAATCTGATTGTTCTCAGGGCTTTGGAGAGCGACAGCAATTTCCAAGCCCTTTACCGACTCACTCTGTCAAGCAACGACAGGGTGAGCGTCAACGCATTGTGGTGTCTCACCCCTTTGCCTCATAATGCCTCATCTTGGCTTCAAGCCCGCCAAAATGAGCTGATCGCTCGTCGTCTCCCCGCAACCAATACCGCC
>JAIDXU010000275.1 GCA_029058455.1 Paramuribaculum sp. | reverse complement strand
TTATATAGGCCCACAATAGTTAATAAAGTATAATATTCCGCAATTTTATGACATAGAGCATTGCAGATATAAATAGAATGCCTATCTTTGCACCAGTTTTTCATGGTATTAGATTTAAGGTAAGAAGATTATTCGTCGTGAGGACGAATAATTTTTTTTTGCGTTTAATTTGAGGTCGGTATTTCAGAAAACATAAGTCCGCAACAGATTGTTGTGTTGACAGATTAAACCCACCATATCAAACGAAATCCAATCAAATGAAAGTCTTACTCATAAATGGCAGCCCCCGAGCTCATGGAAATACATTTACAGCTCTCAGCGAAGTAGCCAAAGCCCTTAATTCTGACGGCATTGACACCGAAATCATCTGGATAGGCAACAAACCCATACCCGGGTGTATAGCCTGTAACAAATGCCAAGAGACGGGAGTGTGTGTATTCAACACCGGAGTCTATACCGAATTACTTGAAAAGCTCCCCGCAGCCGACGGAATCATTGCCGGTTCGCCTACCTATTGGGCCGGCCCTAACGGTTCGCTTTGCGCCTTGCTCGACAGAGTATTCTATTCACTTTCAAGATTTCTGCAATACAAACCCGCCGCAGCGGTTGGAATATGCCGTCGCGGCGGGTCGGTATGCACTGTTGAGCGTCTCAACAAATATTTCGAGATGAACAATATGCCTATGCCGAGTTCACAATACTGGAACAATGCATTCGGCTCTCAGCCCGGCGACGTGAGCCGCGACGAAGAGGGATTGCAGACCATGCGCACCCTCGGCCATAATATGGCTCGTCTGCTCAAATCGCTTGAAAATGTGCCCCGCCCTGAAGCGGAGATTCATGCGTGGACTAATTTTATACGCTGACAATCAGAATCCCGACCAGTGCTGACGCCATAGTCTGCGGCCAAGCTGATCCCAGCTCACAATCGTGGCACCAAAAAAGTCAGCGGTATAATCGGTGAGCAGCTTCTGAGCTTCCTCTGTCTTGTCTTCTTTAATCAGAGATTTATAGAGCGATTCGATGTGGGGCAGCTCACGCATACCTTTGGCGAGGAAACGATCTCTCTCAGGCTCGGTGAATTGACGGCTCTTGCCCCAACGCACGGTTGCAAGGCGATTCGGCTTGCGGTAATGCCACAGCGCCGCGTCGTCACGGTCGCGATGCTGACCGCATATCTTGAGCATATCGGGCAGATCTGTCACTCCCGCGAAAATCGGAAAACGGGGCGACTGACCCGGATTGTCAAGACAAACCCACGCTACGCCACCGACGCCGTCGGGAAGCCAGTCGCGGCATTGAATAATGGTTGAATAGGCACACCAGCTCACGCTTACGGTGCGGATATTGTGCATGGCGCTGTCGCCCATAGCCTCATAAACGGCAATCTCGTCAGGTCTCATCCACGGATTGGCCACCGGGCTCACAATCGTGTCGGCATCCTCACCCGAACCGTTTTTAACCTTCAGGCGGTCGGCAAGGCAATTTGAAGTGCCTTCGTAATAAGAACCAAGAAGCTTGGCCACATCCTCAACGCTTACCTTCGACGAGGGCTTTACACTGAGAGGCAACTCCTCAAGATCTGCTGTAAAACCGGCCTCGGGAGCAAGCTGATTCATTATAAAGAGTTCGCGCACCGAGTAGTTTTTAGGCTCTTTGGCATAGTTGCCGCCGGAGTAGGCTTTCCAGAACGAAAATTCATCTTCACCGTTCCATAGGCCGAGGCGCAGAGCCACATCCTTGACATTGTCCGAAGCCATATAATTGTCGGGATCGGAGAGATCGAGTTTTCCGATACGGCTCACATTAGCCGATACGGCGATGTGATCGTCGGGAATACGCACTGCAGCCCACACGCCACCGATAGAATCGGGACCTTCACCCTGCACCTCAAAAATCCACACCTCGTTGGGGTCGGCGATTGTGAGACATTCGCCGGCATCGCCATATCCGTATTGCTTTATCAGCTCACCCATCAGAGTTATGGCCTCGCGGGCGGTTGAACAACGCTCGAGGGCTATGCGCTGAAGCTCCTCGATCTTAAACATGCCGTTTTTATTAATAAGGGTATCGCGGCCGCTGTAGGTGGTCTCGCCCATAGCCAGCTGACGCTCGTTGAGACATGGATAGGCGGTATCGAGATAGCGGAATGTCGACTTTGCCTGAGGTATTGTGCCCGACACCTTCACTCCGTCGCGTGAACCGGGATATTCGGTGTGCATTCTTCCGTCGAGAATTTCGGTGATGGTGTCGTTGGCATATTGTGCGGGAGCAACCATCTGCATCCATGTGCGATACCATGAGTCGCAGGTGTGGCTGGTCATCACCGAGCCGTCGGCCGAAGCCTTTTTGCCTACCATGATACTTGTGCAGGCATCATAGTTCTCGCGGGCGCTGAGCATCATCACCGCCGGCATAAGGAGCAGGAGAAGAAAAAGTTTTTTCACTTATAATAAATATATTTTTACTGAAACAATCATGTGAGTTCACCCGCTATCGATCGCTCGAACTCGCAACGCAGATCCGCTCCGCTATAACCGCAACCGAGCAGGTGCATGAGCTTGGTTATAGCGGCCTCGGCGGTGAGGTCACGGCCAGAAATCACGCCCGCCTCGGCAAGCTTGTCACCGGCGGCATAGCGTTTCGACACACCTCCGTTGACACATTGGGTCACATTGACGATCTCAAGCCCTTTTTCTACCGCACGTTTCACCGTGTCGGTAAAAATGCGGTTGGTGGGAGCGTTGCCGGCACCGTAGGTACGCATCACCACTCCTTTTATGCCGGGAGTGGAGAGAAGATGTGACAGCGTTGAGGGACGGATGCCGGGAAAGAGGTCGAGAAACATCACCCCCGTATCGAGACGGCAGGCCACCTCAAGAGGTTGCGAGATGTCGGAGCGCAGCAACGCCTCGCGGTTAAAATGAATATCAAGGCCTATCTTGGCGAGAGGGGGATAGTTG
>JAIDXU010000274.1 GCA_029058455.1 Paramuribaculum sp. | reverse complement strand
ATCTGAAGGCTATGCGACCCTTTGAGAGATCATAGGGCGACATTTCGACTTTTACTCTGTCGCCGGGAAGAATCTTGATATAGTGCATACGCATCTTTCCGGAGATGTGAGCGGTGATTTCATGTCCGTTTTCGAGCTCTACACGGAACATCGCGTTGCTGAGAGCTTCAACGATGGTGCCGTCTTGTTCGATTGCTGATTGTTTAGCCATATATGATAATGAGGCGGAAAATTTGCAGATAGATTGATTTCTTAGAGGAAAAGATCAGATGAAGCGGTCGCCGAGCACATCCTTCACATAATCGAAAGTTGTCAGCACTTCGGTGTGACCGTCGATGATTGCGAGAGTATGCTCATAGTGGGCCGAAGGTTTATGGTCGCGGGTGCGGCATGTCCAGCCGTCACGATCCACGATGATGTTTTTCGATCCCATGTTGATCATAGGTTCTATGCAGAGACACATTCCGTTTCTGATCACGGCACCCGTGCCTTTACGGCCATAGTTGGGCACCTCGGGATCTTCATGCATCTTGCGGCCTATGCCGTGTCCGCACATCTCTCTCACCACGCTATAACCGCGGCTCTCGCAATAGGTCTGAACAGCGTTGGCCACATCTCCGATACGCTTGCCGGGGCGGCAGGCTTCGATTCCGACATAGAGGCTCTCCTTGGTTGTGGTGAGCAGCCGCATTATAGCGGGATCGACTTCACCGATGGGAAATGTGTAGCACATATCCCCGTGATAACCGTTGAGCTCAGCCACTGTGTCAGCTCCGAATATATCCCCTTCCTGGAGGGTATAACCGGAAGGAAAACCGTGAACAACGATGTCATTGACCTCACAACAAACAGTGCCGGGAAAACCACCATAGCCAAGACAGGCAGGGGTACCTCCGTTGTCGAGTATAAACTCGCGGGCAATGTTGTCGATCTTACGGGTCGTAACACCCGGCAGCGCCCACTTGGCGATTTCGCCAAGCGTGCGGCTTACCAAGTCGGCGGCCTCACGCATGAGACCCATTTCCTCAGGAGTCTTGATATAGATCATCCGTTAAGAAATTTTAGAATGCTGCAGAAATTAACTTCCACACGTCTTTAGCAATCAATATGCACTGCCTGTGGTGCGGCCTTTGATTTTGCCGTCCTTCATCAGGCCGTCATAGTGGTGCATCATAAGGTGGCTCTCAATCTGCTGGAGCGTGTCGAGCACAACACCCACCAAAATCAGCAGTGAAGTACCTCCGAAGAATTGGGCGAAATTCTGGCTGATGCCGAAGAAACGAGCAAAAGCAGGAAGGATAGCCACAATACCGAGGAACAGTGAACCCGGGAGAGTGATACGTGAAAGAATCGAATCAAGATATTCAGCGGTTTTCTTACCGGGTTTAACACCGGGAATAAAGCCGTTGTTGTTCTTGATGTTTTCAGCGATATCGTTGGGTCTTACAGTTACTGCTGTATAGAAATAGGTGAAAGCAACGATGAGAATGAAGTAGACAGCGTTATACCAGAAACCGTTGATGTCGGAGAACGCAGCTACAAAACCGGAGTTCTCGCCCACCGAGCCGAAACCGGCAAGAGTGATGGGGATAAACATGATGGCCTGTGCGAAAATGATAGGCATAACACCGGCAGCATTAACCTTGAGAGGAATATACTGACGTGCGCCGCCATACTGACGGTTGCCGACCATACGCTTCGCATACTGCACAGGCACCTTTCTTGTGCCCTGCACGAGGAGCACAGCGCCAACGGTAACGGCAAAGAGAAGGATGATTTCGATTACAAACATAATCAGACCGCCCTGTGAGCCGGTAGAACCGGGAAGACGGCTGATAAACTCATAGGAAAGAGCTCCCGGGAGGCGGGCGATGATACCTACGAGAATGATAAACGAAATACCGTTACCAATGCCACGGTCAGTGATACGCTCACCAAGCCACATGATAAACATGGAGCCGGCAGCAAGAATCACAGTGAGGTAGGCGATAGTCCAGAATCCGAGAGGACCTGATCCACCGGCTGCCGCAACCTGCATATTGAGGTTGACCAGATAGGCGGGACCCTGCAGAATGAGAATTGCAACCGTGAGGAAGCGGGTGTACTGATTGAGTTTCTGACGACCGCTCTCACCCTCACGCTGCATTTTCTGAAACGAAGGAAGCACCATGCCGAGCAACTGAATCACGATCGACGCAGTGATGTAGGGCATGATACCGAGGGCAAAGATAGAGGCCTGAGAGAACGCACCGCCCGAGAACATGTCGAGCAGCTGCATGAGACCGCTCTTGTTGGTGAAGCTCGAAAGCGCGTCGAGATCGGAGGGACTGATACCGGGCAGAACCACATAACAGCCCAGACGATAGACGAGCACGAGGAGCAACGTAACAAGGATGCGTTTTCTCAGCTCTTCAATTGTCCAGATATTTTTAATAGTCTGAATGAATCTCATTATTTCTCGATTTTTGAGATTGAGCCACCGGCTGCAACGATAGCAGCTTCAGCAGCCTTTGAGAAAGCGTTTGCCTCAACGGTAACGGCACGTGAGATAGTGCCTTTGGCAAGAACCTTCACAAGCTGCTTGCGGGATATCAAACCGGCGTTGCGGAGATCCTCAAGAGTGATCACTGCAAGCTCCTTCTCACGAGAGAGGTTTTCGATATCACTTATATTGAGAGCCTTATATTCAACTCGGTTGATATTCTTGAAACCGAATTTAGGCAAACGACGCTGAAGAGGCATCTGACCGCCTTCAAAGCCGATCTTGCGTGAATAGCCCGAGCGGGATTTTGCACCTTTGTGACCGCGGGTTGATGTGCCTCCCTTGCCGGAGCCGGGACCACGACCTACGCGAGTGCTGGCTGTAACCGATCCTACTGCGGGACGAATGTTATTAAGTTCCATAATTGGTAGATATGAAGTCTTTGGAAAAACTGATAGAAGAATATAAATGTCAGAAAGCCGGGCCGGGGAGATTCGCCGTAAGCGAATCCCCTCTGGCTCAGACGTTGGTTACTTCAACAAGATGACGAACTTTGTCAACCATGCCCATTACCGAGGGAGTGGCTTCCTTCACCACAGAGTGGTGCATCTTCTTGATACCGAGAGCGTCGAGAGTGCGTTTCTGCACTGCGGGGCATTTGATACGGCTCTTGACTTGGGTAATTTTGATCTGTGCCATTATTAAAAATTGAGTGAATGGGTTAGATTCTGAATTTATTAACCGTTAAACACTTTGTCGACCGAAATACCGCGGTTCTGGGCAACGATAGCGGGCGAGCGCATTTCGTCGAGAGCGGCGATAGTGGCCTTAACAAGGTTGTGGGGGTTGGAAGAGCCTTTTGACTTAGCGAGCACGTCGGTGATACCCACGCTCTCGAGCACGGCACGCATAGCGCCACCGGCCTTTACACCGGTACCGTGAGAAGCGGGCTTGAGGATAATGCGTGAGCCGCCAAACTTGGCAACCTGCTCGTGGGGGATAGTGCCTTTGTGGATGGGCACACGGATGAGATTCTTCTTGGCAGCCTCCACGCCTTTGGCG
>JAIDXU010000273.1 GCA_029058455.1 Paramuribaculum sp. | reverse complement strand
GTGTTTGAACGTAAAATCGAACTCAAATTCGGTTTTAATGATCGAAAAGTCGGAATAGTGTTTAAGAATCAGCGCGACGAGGTCAGCGGCGAAATGGTTGCTTCGGTTAAGCTCGACGGAGGCCCCGAGCAGTCGGGCAATGTCATCACCATCACAGCTCTTTTGGCTGACTATGAGTGCTATGACGGCTTTAAGATTTGGGATTACGAGCCTTATGCCGTGAAGATTGACATTGTTGATTCGGAGGGGCGCAGTCTGCTGCTCAAAAACGACACCGGCTCGGTGTATGGCGACCCGATTTCGCTCACATTCTCCGACGGTACAATTCCTCTGAAATGGGATAACGTAAACGCCGGCTATGACGAGAACTATGATTATGATGTGCCGGGAAGATCGGGCAGGGCATCCGAAGTGTTCTTCTACGGTTTGAAATATATCTGGTCGACGTTCCATAACGGAGTGCGCCAGCAATACACCGGCCATGCGCTCCTCAAACTCGGTGACATCAATACCCGGGTGCCTATGACTCACGATTTCACGGTGAACTGGGATAACGGCAAGCGTCATGACCGCATAAAGGTGGTGGTTGACAAGCGTGAGATGTCGTCGAAAAACAGTCCCTTGCCTAATGTTAAGGTTTATCACAACGATAAACTTTTTACCGGAGAGGTGATTCAGCTTGTGAAATAATCTCTCCATGACTTTATTGACATATCTTAAATAACAATAGTTAAAAACAGTCCGGGTCAATTGATTCGGGCTGTTTTATTTATATTAAGGTGAGATTTGACGGTGAAATATAGTGTGCAATTGGCTGCATAGTGTTATCTTTGCACTATAATTACGGGCATTGCCCAAAACCAAACCATCATTATAACATCTAAATGGAAACTAAACGCCAGTTTGTAGACGGCCCTTGGTCAAAGGAAATCAACGTAAGCGACTTTGTAAGCCGCAACATCACCCCCTATACCGGTGATGCATCTTTTCTTCAGGGCCCCACGGCGCGCACCCTCCGTCTCTGGGACATCTGTAAGGAAGCCCTTGCCGAAGAGCGCGAAAACAATGGAGTGAGAGCTCTCGACAATGAAAATGTATCAACAATGACATCACACGCCGCCGGTTATATTAACCGCGACGATGAACTGATAGTGGGTCTCCAGACCGATATGCTTCTCAAAAGAGCTATCAAGCCCTTCGGCGGCTTTAAGGTAGTTGAGAAGGCTTGTCGTGAAAACGGAGTGGAGGTGAGCGACCGTGTGCGCGACATCTTCACCAACTTCCGTAAAACCCACAACGACGGTGTGTTTGATGCCTATACCGAGGAGATTCGCAAATTCCGCTCTCTCGGCTTCCTCACCGGTCTGCCCGACAACTATGCCCGCGGCCGTATAATCGGTGACTACCGTCGTCTCGCCCTCTATGGCACCGACCGTCTCATCGAGGCCAAGAAAGAGGACCTCCGCAATCTCACCGGCCCCATGACCGACGAGAGAATCCGTCTTCGCGAGGAAGTGGCCGAGCAGATCAAGGCTCTCAACGAGATGAAGAAACTCGGCGATCTCTATGGTCTCGAGCTTAACCGTCCCGCCGAAAACGCTCTTGAAGCAGTGCAGTGGGTCTATATGGCCTATCTCGCTTCGGTTAAGGAGCAGGACGGCGCTGCAATGAGCCTCGGTAACGTAAGCTCGTTCCTCGACATCTATATCGAGCGCGATCTTGCCGACGGCACCATCACCGAAGAATTTGCTCAGGAGCTTATCGACCAGTTTGTTATGAAGCTGCGCATGGTGCGTCACCTCCGCATGGCTTCCTACAACGACATCTTTGCCGGCGATCCCACATGGGTTACCGAGTCGATCGGCGGTTGCTTTAACGACGGCCGCACAAAGGTGACCAAAAACTCATTCCGCTTCCTCCAGACTCTCTATAACCTCGGTCCCAGCCCCGAGCCTAATCTCACTGTGCTCTGGAGCCCCGAACTTCCCGAAGGCTTCAAGGATTTCTGCGCCAAGGTCAGCGTCGACACTTCATCTATCCAGTATGAAAACGACAGCCTCATGCGTGAGGTGCGCAACTGCGACGACTATGGCATTGCCTGCTGCGTGAGCTATCAGGCCATCGGCAAGCAGATACAATTTTTCGGTGCCCGCGCCAACCTTGCCAAAGCGCTCCTTCTGGCTATCAACGGCGGCCGCTGCGAAAACACCGGCACTCTGATCGTAGAGGGTATTCCCGTGCTCAACTCCGACCGTCTGGTTTATGAGGAGGTTATGGCCAACTACAAGAAGGTGCTCACCCAGGTGGCAAGAGTATATAACGAGGCCATGAACATTATCCACTACATGCACGACAAATACTATTACGAGCGTGCCCAGATGGCTCTTGTTGATACCAACCCCCGCATCAACCTCGCCTATGGCGTGGCCGGTCTTTCTATCGCCATCGACTCGCTGTCGGCTATCAAATATGCCAAGGTGACAGCCCGCCGCAATGACATCGGTCTCACCGAAGGCTTCGATATCGAAGGCGAATTCCCCTGCTTCGGCAATAACGATGACCGCGTTGACCACCTCGGCATCGACCTCGTTTACTACTTCTCTGAGGAACTCAAGAAACTCCCCGTATATAAGAATGCCCGTCCCACCCTCTCGCTGCTCACCATCACCTCAAATGTGATGTATGGCCGTAAGACCGGCGCTACCCCCGACGGCCGCGCCAAAGGTGTGCCTTTCGCTCCCGGTGCCAACCCCATGCATGGCCGCGACCGCAACGGTGCTATCGCTTCGCTCAGCTCGGTTGCCAAACTGCGCTACCGCGACTCTCAGGACGGTATTTCAAATACCTTCTCTATCATTCCCCGCTCACTCGGTCCCACCGATGACGAGAGAATCGAGAACCTCGTTTGCATGATGGACGCTTACTTCATCAAGGGCGCTCACCATCTCAATGTCAACGTGCTCAACCGCGAGACCCTGCTCGACGCTATGGAACATCCCGAAAACTATCCGCAGCTCACCATCCGCGTTTCGGGTTATGCCGTTAACTTCACCAAGCTCTCGCGCGAACATCAGCTTGAAGTGATCAGCCGCTCATTCCACGAGCGTATCTGATAGAAAGTAATGATCAAGGTACACTCCTATGAGTCGATGGGCACCTTCGATGGTCCCGGCATACGCCTTGTGGTGTTTATGCAGGGTTGCCCTCTGAAATGTCTGTTTTGTGCCAATCCCGACACTATATCTCCCCTCGGCGGTAATCCCGTCGAGGCGGAGAAGATAGTGGCGATGGCCGTTGACGAGCGACCTTTCTTCGGAAAGCGCGGCGGCGTGACCTTTTCGGGCGGCGAGCCAACCATGCAGGCCGAAGGTCTGCTTCCGGTGGTCAAGGCGCTCAAACGTGAGGGAATACATGTGGCTCTCGACACTAACGGAGCTATCCGCACGCCTAAGGTCTCGGAGTTGCTTAAGGAGGTTGACCTCGTGTTGCTCGACATCAAGCAGCCTGACGAAAAGCTGCATGTTGACCTGACCGGTGTGCCTCTCGCCAACACCCTCGCCACTGCCCGCGAGCTCAACGAAATGGGTAAAAAGGTGTGGTTGCGCCACGTCTATCTACCCGGTTGGAGCGATCGTCCCGGCATTATGGAGCGTATAGGGGAGCTGTTTGGCCGATATGACAACATAGAGCGTTTCGAGCTGTTGCCCTATCACACCCTCGGCGTTCACAAATATGAAGCTATGGGTTGGCCCTATAAGCTCGAGGGAGCCAAGGAGCCGAAGCCCGACACCCTCGCCGACGAGCGCGAAAAACTATCCGCATGGTTCAAAACCGTCGTAGTCAACTAACTCATTTATCCTTATAAAGCCAATTAGCCCTGT
Source organism: Paramuribaculum sp. (assembly GCA_029058455.1). Taxonomy (GTDB): domain Bacteria; phylum Bacteroidota; class Bacteroidia; order Bacteroidales; family Muribaculaceae; genus Paramuribaculum. The sequence continues at coordinate 774 of JAIDXU010000273.1, read as the reverse complement.
CAGTTTGCATATCTGACAGGGCTAATTGGCTTAAATACTTTTGAAGGGGTTAGTCGATCATGCCGAGAAGATGACCGGCGTTGTCGAATGTGTAGTCGGTGGTGACGTCGAGGTTGTTGGTAAATTCAACCACATAGCCGCCTCGGCCACGTTTCACGGATTCGACACTGTCGTTATAGCCGCGGTCTTTGAGTGTGGCGTAAGCACGTCGCGGAAGCAGCTTGGTAACGACTTCGTAGGGGAGGGCTTCACCATCGGGAGCCTCGACCTCACGCCATTCGCCTTTGCTGTCGAACTCAATGTCAGTGCCGTTGGCCAAATCTACCTCATAGGCATTGTCATCATAATCTTTCACACACTGGCTTACGGAGATGTTAGCGAAATGGTGTTCGAGAAAATGGATTGCCTTAGAGGGCATATCTTCCTGATTAACCGAGCCTGCTATCGCGGGGCCCACGCCTGTGAATAAGGGGACCCGGCTCTGCGAGTTTTCAGTTGCTTCGGCTGCGGGAGCCGACAGGATTGCCAATGCGCCGAAAGCGGCGGCTGCCATAAGTTTGAGAGTGGAGGAATTGTGTTTCATAGGTAATAAGAGAGAGCTTGGAAGCTTTTACAGACTTGGAAGCTTTAAGATAAAGGTTTTGTGTTTTCAATGTGTTTTGATAATAGAACGTTTGCCAAAGGGAAAAGGTTTGCCCCGGGAGGGTGATAAAAAAAGATTCAGGCGCTGTCTCCGGTTTGAAGTGGAGGCAACGCCTGAAATTATATCGGTCG
>JAIDXU010000272.1 GCA_029058455.1 Paramuribaculum sp. | reverse complement strand
GTTATAAGTGGTGTGGCGGTAACGGTAGCAGGGAGACAGGAATCGTTTACAGCCACTACCGAAGTGACATTTTCGGAACTTCTGCCTGAAGAAATCGATTATTATATATCAAAATTCCACCCGTTTGACAAAGCCGGAGCTTACGGCATACAGGAATGGATCGGAGGTATAGGTGTTGAGAAAATCAACGGAAGTTTCTATAATGTAATGGGTTTGCCGATACAGCGGCTTTACTCCCTTCTCAAAACTTTCTGACTCCAATAGCAAACTTCTCGCCCGGCACAAGAGGCTCATATCCCGGCGGCAAAGCTCCCGGCACTACAATCATCTCACCCTCAATGTTATGTCGACGGTTGAGAGCAAGCGCCGCAAATCCCATAGTAGAACGAAGGTTGATCTCAACACATGGCTCAACGGTGAGATTTCCATTATCATCACGATAGGTCATCATATCCACACCTATCATACCGCTGTAACCGCTTCCCTCAAGCAAGTTGTCGAGACATCCGGTCATTTCTGAGGCAATAGCTGTGGCATCAATTCCAAGATAATCAGATATTTTCCTATCGCCCATAACAATATTGCCGCTATAGGCTCCTGACTGCGAGGTTTTGAAAAGCGACAGCCCTGCAAACTCCGCCACTCCGGACTTAACCACATAGAGAGCTGCAAAATCAATGATTTTGTACCGCCACGGCTCGATCATCACACTTCCGGCATGGTTGATCTCTCCGCTGACCCGAGCCATGAACTTCGGTTGGGCTATTCCTGCCGTCGGCCACACGCCTCGGCCACTGCTCGACCATGGAAGTTTGACCATCGCTCTGCCTCCGAGTCGATTTACCTCTTCTAATGCTTCCTCTGCCGAGAAAACCTCGACCGGAGGTGTTAACCCGAGCATGTTATGAATTAGGATTGTGGAGCGACGGTGTGAGATATTGCGCCATGTCGCGAGCCGTGAATCATCCGGCAAACATTCCGCTGCCACTCCGGCATTTAGAAACGCTCTTCTTGCAGCCTTGCTCCATCCCCACGGAGAAGCTTCGGCCATAGCCGGCGAGGCCACCACAGGTTTAACCGATAATCGCTTACTTCTGCACCAGTCCTCTGCTCCGGAAAGCATATCCTCAGCCACAAGAATCATATCACCGTCATCAGCCCAGAGCCACGGCAGCAGACTTCCGCTGCGTCTCAACGCCACTGCAGCCTTCGAAGGTGTGTAATATTCCAGATCGGCGGCCAGGGCCAGATCGTTGTCGGGATTAAAGAGATGGAGCTTCATCGGGTTGATCCTCAATCAGCTCTTCTTCGCTCTCTTCCTCTTCCGGAAGCTTTCCTTGCGACATATCCTCGGCAGGCTGCGGTGTCATGTTCTCGCTATCATCAGCAGGGATAGCGATTATTCGGTTGATGAAATTGAGAAGCTGGTCAGCAGGGCTTAGCGCACCATCCGGCGCTCCACCGGCCAAGCTATCCGACACAATTTCGTCAGTCGCGTCGGGATTGACTTCGGCATCTCCGCGTCTCACCTTGATTCTCGGCGTCACAGGAGGAGCTGCCGCAATGAGAGCCAGCATCTTATCGGGCCTGATAAACACATCGCCCGGAGCCATAGGACGTATTTCCTCATACCACGCGAATTTGGGAAGGAAATATGATGAGCGCTTGGCAAGATAGAGCGGAGTAACATTACCGTTATTTTCAGGCCAGATACGTCCCTGGGTCAATGTGTTGTCATCGAAATATGCATCGAGATATGAGCTTTCGATAAATGCGAACTTGTTATAGGTCGAATCATTTTCCATCGGGAACATGATCATCTGCAAACTGCCGTCAACATATAGGCGGTGAAGTTTGCTGTCCTCAAACCATGCCGTAATGTCTGAGCCACTGAGCTGATTATAGCAATCCTCATCAATATGCTCCGCTACAAAACCGAAATCGGGAAGACGTGCCCAGTCGAGCACAGAATCATTGAGGTGGAGCATGATTGTATTGCCGAAAATCTGACGAGTGTCGCTCCACACCACAGGATTTCGATACATATAGATAACCGAGTCCGAGCGGTCATAGCTCAGTGAGTCACACAAACCCTGCATATCGACCCGATAGAATCTCACTTTATGATACACATTCATCACCCTGGCCGAATCGATTGGATCGATATATGACTCGATAGTGTCGCCGTGCATATAGAGAGTGTCACCCGAGGAATATTCTTTGGCAAGAGCTCGCCCGGTTACAAACACACTGTCGGTAAGTTCATTGTAGAACCCGAAATTACCCGACACCGACATCTGACGGGCCGAATCGACCATCACGGCATTGCCATAGGCCTCTCCGAATCCGGCCTCGCGGTCATACATGAGAGTATCGCCTGTGAGAGTATTGCCGTCGGAGGTCTTAACCGTAGAGCGGCGGTAGAGATCCGCAAGTCCGAGATCGGTGTTATAGGTTCCGGAGCGGCTTATGATATGACCGTCGGCACTGTATATATTTGTCAGATCGACTATTTCAGCTATATGAGTTTCAGTGTTATAGACAAGCGTGTCGGTATACATTCTGAGCGTATCTCCGTTGTCGCGCGGACCTATAAGCTCAACCGAACGATAGAAATAGGCGTATTTAGTTGAAGGATAATACTCACCTTCGCGCGATGTAAGGCGATTCTGCTTGTCGGAAAGTGTGCCGCCAACTTCATAATAACCTACTTCCTCAGCCATGTTATAGTTGAAGATTTCGGTTTCGAGCATAACATCGCGATTAATCAGCTTTACCTGCTTGCCGGGAAAAGCATAGATTACGGCAATCTCGTTTTCGCCCTCATAATTAAGTTCATCGCCATATACAAACAGGGTGTCGCCCTGCTCCATTTTTATATGTCCGAAAGCGTCAAACGAATTGCTTTCCTCATAAAAATATGCGCTGTCGCAATACATCACCATCCCACCCTTGCGGAACTTAACATTTCCTACAAGCACCTGATACTGGTCAGGTTCCCGGCCTGTAAAAGGATCGACTTCCTGACGGCGGAAACGCAGAGTATCGGCATGTTCAAAAAACACCTTGTCGGTAACGTTTCTGTCGGCAAGCGGCACCGTTGGTTTAATATCGGGGCGGTTAGGGCGACGACGTCCCACCTCCTTCATCTTGCTCATCACCGAAGTATCGGGAGCCTGAGCCACAACCATAGGAATGAGAGCTAATGCTCCCAAAACAGCAATAGCCGTAATAGCGCCGAGCCGTCTGCGTATTTTATCAAGCCTCATCACAAATCAGTGAAGGTCTCTAAATGCAGATAAAGTTTAGTAGTCCATGGATCTTGTGGCCTCTCTTTCCGCATCGGTAGCCGAGCGTTCTTTGATCCAGCCCTTGTATTGAAAATCGCAGTTACGCCAACCGTTCTCGATTCTCACATAAGTTTCAGCGATTTTCTTTTCGATCCATGCCGACAGAATCTTCTCGCGCTGGGCATTCTCATACATATTTTTGATGAGCTGATAATCGTTGCGCATATCGGCCTGATGTCCCTCCACACG
>JAIDXU010000271.1 GCA_029058455.1 Paramuribaculum sp. | reverse complement strand
TAAATAAGTATGTTAAGAAGCGGGTCGGTTATTGGATAAAAAAAGGATATTTTCTATGTGGTTTATTGCGTGAGGAGCACTCTCCAGCCTCCATCTTTGTGGGATTGCTCAACATATCTTTTTGAAATAAGATTATTCAGGAGTTTTTGGATAGCAGTTTTACTGATTCCTATTTCTTCATGCATATCTTCGAGTGTAAGATTGGGTTGTGTTTGCATCGCGATGAGAAGTTTGGAGTAATTAGGGGACCTGAATTTAATCTGTTCTCCATCATACCACCAGATATTCTCATTTCGTTTACTTACAAAAAGCACATCGTTATAAACTTCAGTTGCGACCAGCTCATTAAAATATTTCATGAATGGAGCAATATCTTTTATATCAGCATGGGCACCGTCGCTTGGTGTCGGCCCGACGTTTATGTCAGTTTGATGTAAGGCTTCCAGATATTCGCTTTTCTTGCGGCTACGGACTACTATCATAGGATAGTTATGTCGGGCAAGAATATAGTTGACCATAAGTCGAGCTATACGTCCGTTGCCATCCTCAAATGGATGAATCCTTATATAGCGGTAATGAAACAATGCCGCTAATTCCACAGGCGAAAATCGGCTCTCCTGCTCGGCAGTGTTATACCAATCGATTAAATCAGCCATAAGACCTGGAGTCTCTTCAGGAGAGGCATATTCAAAACGGTCGCCATATCTTGTGATTACACTATTGGGTCTGGTTTTGTATTGTCCGGCATGAATCACATAGCTTGTCTGTATGCCTCCCGGCAGATTGCGATAAACGGTATAATCTTCGCGTAACAATGTTTTATGTAGTGTGCGGATGAAGTTCTGCGTTAAAGGTATTTGCCTCATGGCAGCCTCCTCGGTCATCATTTTCAAGCCTACGTTGCTTGCCGTCATTTCCTCTATGTCGCGCACGTCGGCTTCGCCTATCACCTTACCGAAAAGCAAGAGAATTTCAGTTTGTCCGTAGGTCAACGTATTGCCTTCAATGTGATTACTATTATAATTGAAGTCAACTGTAAAACGACGGTTAAGCCTCTCTCTGTCTTTGTCGGAAAGGGGTTGTATATCCTGCCAGGCTGCGATTGCCTTTTTTATATTAAGATACTTCATATAGATTATATTAATACGCAAATATACAAAAATGTTTGCGAAAAGGTTGTATGATGCAACCTTTTCAGCAACATTTCAGGTGAAATATGGTGATGATAGGATTATTCTCAATCATACCTACACTTAGAGAGGCCGACCGAGCGGGGTGGATGGGATTTTTTTATTGACAGGAAAATGACTATTTTTGTGGTATGGATATAATCAAGCAGAATATGCGCAGGTTTGCGAGTGTCTCCGACAGGGCTTTCCAAAAAATCGCCGATGCTTTGACTCCGTGTCATTTTGCCAAGCGCGGGCTTCTCGTCAGGGAGGGCGAACTGGCTAAGGCGGCATTTTTTATCGAGAAAGGCATGACACGGTCATACTGGATGGTTGACGGCGAAGAGATCACAACTTCGTTTTCAACCGAAGGCTCTCTCGTGTTCAGCATGGATGAGATATATTATGGGCGCCAAAGCGAGGAATATGTCGAGGCTATCGAGGATGTAGAAGCCTATCGCATATCGGCCGACACGCTGCGTCGGCTCGTGACCACCGACCTTGAATTGTCTATCTGGTGGGGTGCCATTCATCAGCATGAATACCGCAGGCTTCACCGCTCGCACAAAGAGCGCCTCACTCTGCCGGCCCGGGAGCGTTATGAATCCTTTGCAAGACAATTTCCCGAGGTGTGCCGCAGGGCGCAACGCGGCTACATCGCCTCATATCTCGGTATTACCCCTTCTACTCTCAGCCGTATCAGTATTTTTTGACATAGAACAAATTTTATAATGACGGAAGTTTGTAGCTTTGCAAAAAAATCCGATCATTATGATATCAAACAATTCAGACACTTCCAAACCTCGCTACGACCTGCTCGACGGACTGCGCGGAGTCGCCGCAATTATGGTGATTTTTTATCACATCGGCGAATGTTTCGCCACCTCGGTCCGCGACCAATGGCTTAACCACGGCTATCTTGCCGTAGACTTCTTTTTTGTTCTCTCAGGTTTTGTGATAAGCTACGCTTACGATGGCCGTTGGAAACACGGGTTGACCGCAGGTGGATTTCTGCTGCGACGCATTATCCGACTTCAGCCTATGGTGGTGATAGGTGTAATATTAGGAGTAATATCATTTGTGATTCAGGGTTGTGAGCAGTGGGACGGCACATCGGTCAGCACTTCGGCAGTCATCCTGTCGCTGATACTCGGCCTGTTTATGCTTCCGGCTCTGCCGGGCACAGCCCCCGAAGTACGCGGCAACGGTGAGATGTTTCCTCTCAACGGCCCGTCGTGGTCACTCTTCATGGAGTATATCGGCAGTATATTCTATGCCATCTTTCTCCACAGGTTGTCAACACGTTGGCTGCGCGTATTCGTAGCCGCGTCAGGGCTTGCGCTTGCTGCAGTGGCTATATGTAACGGTTCGGGTGACTTTCACCTCGGCGTGGGCTGGACCGCTGCCAACGGCGGCTTGTGGATGGGTCTCGTGCGCATGACATTTTCATTCTCCGTGGGTATGCTTCTGGCGCGCGACTTCAAGCCGGTTAAAATTCGTGGTGCGTTCTGGATCTGCGCTGCGCTAATTGTCGCCTTTTTGGCAGTGCCCTATATCGGAGGTCCCGAGCAGGCAAATATGGGCAACGCTTTCTACGACCTGTTCTGCACACTGATTCTTTTCCCGACAATCGTATATCTCGGTGCGTCAGGTCGCACTACCGACCGGAATTCGGCCCGCACCTGTGAATTTTTAGGCGCAATATCCTATCCGGTCTACATTATCCACTATCCCTTTATGTATCTGATGTATTCGTGGGCGTGGAAAAACGGTTATGGTGTTGACCGCGTATGGTCCGTAGCCGCAATAATTGTCGTTGCTGTCATCATTCTGGCATGGCTGTTCCTGAAATTCTACGACCAACCCCTGCGCAAATATCTCAACCAAAAGCTCATCAAAAAGTAAGCTATCTATTTGTCTAAATAATCAGTAGAATTTAAACCTTTTCAAGTTGCGTGAGTCTAAATTATAATATCGTGTTAAAAATAAACTATAATTTTAGATGAAGCAACTGCTTATAATTTTAGCCGTGTGCCTGAGCGGATATTGCGCAAGTGCACAAGGCTATCAATGGCTCACCTTCAGTCTCACTGACGGCTCAAAATTATCGGTTCCTGCCGATAAAGTGAGCATGACTTATGAAGAGGGTCGGCTGAAAGTGCAGACCACTGCCGGGTCACAGACATTGAACGTGTCGGATCTCCTCGCGATGTCGTTTACCAAAGTCTCGGCGGGAGTGAACGAAGTAACTGAAAACTCGACCGAGGAATTTACAGTCTTTACCCTCGAGGGCAAGGAATGTGGCAAGTTTAAGTCGCTTGACGCGGTGAGGGATGCGCTTTCCTCGGGCGTTTATGTGGTTAAGAGCGACAGCGGTAACTTTAAAATATCATTCTGACAGCAATGAAAAGATTTTTAATGACCGTAGCTGTCGGAACATTCCTGCTTGCGGCTCAGGCTCAGACATTTCAAATTTCAAATGCTACTACCGGCTATTGTTTTCCCGCAAGTGATGAGCCAATGACTTTTGGTGGAACGACTGTGACAATCGGAGGCCGCACTTTTGACCTCGCAGAATATTCGCGTATGCAAACTCTGGCCGATAATCCTGTGGAGGAAAATCAGGTGTCGGTGATGTGGACCGATTCGGGAGCCAAGGTGTTGGTTCATGGGTCGGTGGCTCGTTATGTAGATGTCAAGGTAAACGGCGCCCATGTTTCGGTGACACAATCGGCCGAAGTGAGTGAAAGCACATGCGGCGAGATAACTTATAGCCTCAAGGGAGTGTCGACCAATGGCTCGTTTACATTGACAGGAAGTTACAAGACCTCAATTGAACTTTTGGGGCTCAACCTTACCAATCCGTCGGGTGCGGCTATTGACATTGAAAATGGAAAACGCATTGCTCTGAGTGCGAAGAAAGATACTGAAAACTTCCTGACCGACGGTGCCGGAAGTCAGAAAGCGGCTCTCTATTGTAAGGGGCATCTTGAATTAAAAGGCAAAGGCTCTTTAACCGTGAAGGGCAACCAGGCTCATGCTATCAGTGCTAAAGAATATGTCGAGGTGAAAAACCTGACGCTTACTGTGACGGGAGCCGTGAAAGATGGCATTAACTGCAACCAGTATTTCGCTATGGAAAGCGGCACGGTCAGCATTAGCGGCACCGGCGACGACGGCATACAGGTGTCATATAAGGATGATTCCGACCGTGAGGCCGAGGATACCGGCACATTTACCATTACCGGCGGAGAACTTGACATCAATGTAGCAAAGGGCGAGGCCTCTAAAGGAGTGAAAGCCGACGGTGACATCAACATAAAAGGTGGTAAAATCACTGTTGTTTCCTCATGTAACGGTGTGTGGGATTCCTCCAAATCAAAAACCAAAGCTTCGGCTTGCTTGGGCGCAGACGGAAACGTAAATATCACCGACGGAACTATCAAACTTTCGGCATCGGGAAGCGGTGGTAAAGGTATCTCGTGTGACGGCATCTTTACCTGCGACGGCGGTTCTGTTGAGATTGCCACCACAGGAGGTTTATTGGTCTATACCAACGGCACCCTCAATCACAACTATAGTCAGTCGGCTGAAAGGATTGCGAGCGACAACAAGTCGTCGGCAAAAGGCATCAAGGGCGACAGCGGGGTAGTGATCAACGGCGGTAAATTGCTCGTTACCACAGCTTCAAACAACGCCGAGGGAATCGAGAGCAAGACAACAATGACCATCAACGGCGGTGATTTGTTTGTCAAGGCCTATGACGACGGTCTTAATTCATCCGACAATATGTCTGTAACCGGTGGAAACCTTACGGTACTTTCAATCGTAGGTGATGCGATTGATTCAAATTCAAACCTCTACATCTCGGGTGGCCGCGTCGTTGCCCTCGGATCGGGTGGTGCCGAGCAGGGTTTGGATGCAGCCGATGAAAACAGGAAATATGTATATGTGACCGGTGGCGAAATCCTCTCGTTCGGAGGTCGCACGGCCCCGTTCCGCCAGGCCTCGACAGGCGCGCAGCCGGTGGTATCGGTTAGCGGATCGATTGCAGCCGGCAATGAAGTTACAATTAAGAGTGGAGGTCAAACGCTTGTTTCGTTTACTATCCCTGATGAATATACTCAAAGCTCAGGCTCTGCTCCTCGCTTCGGTCCCGGCAATGGTCCCGGTGGCGGTGGCTGGAATCCGGGCGGAGGATCAGGCCGTGGTAATCTCCAGCTCAGTATTCCCGGCTTGGTCAACGGCACGACCTATACCGTAACCTATGGAAGTTCCACTTCAACGGTCAAGGCCTCATATACCGGCTCATGAAGAGCCAATCATTAAAATTAGTCAAGTAAATATCTTACCTCAATCAACATGAATGACATAATCAACACTAATGGCATAGTTGTGGGAATGGGCGAGGCCTTGTGGGATATGCTCCCCGAGGGCAAAAAGATTGGTGGTGCGCCTGCCAATTTCGCCTATCATGTTTCTCAGTTCGGTCTCCCGAGTTGTGTAGTCAGCGCTGTCGGAGATGATAGTCTCGGTAGGGAAATAATCGAGAACTTCACTTCTAAAGGACTTAATCAGCTGATGGCAGAAGTGCCCTATCCCACCGGAACAGTGCAGGTTGAGATTGATCAGGCCGGTGTGCCTCAATATGAGATCAAGGAGAATGTGGCATGGGATAACATTCCCTATACCCCGCAACTTGAATCTCTTGCCGCGAGAACAAAGGCGTTTTGTTTCGGATCGCTTGCTCAGCGTAATGTTGTGTCGCGCAACACAATCAACCGTTTCCTCGACTCAATGCCCCAAAATGAGGATAATCTGATTGTGTTTGATGTCAATCTCCGCCAGGGTTTCTATAACGAGGAAATCCTTTCTGATTCGATGACCAAATGCAACATCCTGAAAATAAATGATGAGGAACTGGTGACCGTGAGCCGCATGTTCGGCTATCCCGGAACGGATCTTCAGGAAAAATGCCGGATTCTTCTCGACAAGTATAATCTTAAGATACTTATTCTCACTTGTGGCATAAACGGAAGCTATGTGTTTACGCCCGGAAACGTGTCATTTCAGCCCACACCTAAAGTAGAGGTTGCCGACACGGTCGGAGCCGGCGACAGCTTTACCGCCGCCTTTATAGCTTCAATCCTTAAAGGGAAAACTGTGGCCGAAGCCCACTCTATCGCAGTGAAGACCTCCGCTTATGTCTGCTCCCAAAAAGGAGCCATGCCTATCCTCCCGCCAGAATTAACCGCCTGACCACCGCAGCGTAGATTCAAAAGCGAACGTGAAAATCTCTGCCCGAACTCCTTTTGAAGTCTAAGATTTAAAGCTTATTGGGGCTGTGCCGTAAAAATCGAATTTATGGTGCAGCCTCATCCTTTTTTGTTAATCAATGGAAAGCAATGTTTTTCCATCAAGCCGGATAATATTATCATTTCTCATCTCGGTCATTATATTTTTTAGTAATGCCAAGTTCTGTTCATCTGTGTTGCGGCTGGGGAGCGTGACATCAAGATATTCCATGATGGCATCGCGTTTGGCTCCGACGGTTCCGGCATTTCGGATGTATAATTATGTTTTTGATTCTGGGTATCAACCTTTCCCTACTCAAAAAACGAGTAAAAACGAGTAAAAACGAGTAAA
>JAIDXU010000027.1 GCA_029058455.1 Paramuribaculum sp. | reverse complement strand
GTTATCTACATGGTGTTTATAATCTGCAAAGTTAATAACTTTTTTCCATTTCGCATGTCGGATGATGAAGAAAACCGTAGATAAACATGGTTGATAACTATTCAATGGATTATTTGGGTTTTATCTCGGGTGAGAGGCTTAATTATTTTGCTCTATTTTGCAAGAAGAATTTGTTGATTTCTATTATTATTTTGTCTACAATTTTCAACACTCTTTTCTACACCCCTGATCATGGTTATAAACATGCTCCAATATCTACCGGATGGATACCATTCCGGGGATTTTATCATTTCAATAATGCGGGATGTTGAAAACGGTTATAAGTTGATTATAAAATCCTTCAACAATTATCTACACAGGTTTCATCACGGTTATCAACATGATAAAATCCTTAAAATCAAACTATTTTTATATTTATCAACACCATGTTGATAACAATATTTCTACATTTTTACAACCATATATTTTTTGTTGATGATAGTTTTTATTACTTTTGTGAATATTAATCAACACCTATGTCTAAAATAACAGCTACCATACTTACGCTTAACGAGCGCGGTCATATAAGCCAGACCCTTCAGTCGCTGAAAGGAGTGGCCGATGAGATTATTGTGATTGACGCGGGATCGGATGATTCGACTGTTGATATTTGTAAACAGTTTGGGTGTAGAGTGGTGATAAGACCTATGACAGGTTATGGGGCGCAGCGTCAGTATGCCACTTCGCTTGCCTCCTATCCTTATGTTCTTGCCCTTGATGCCGATGAGGAGCTGTCGCCCGCTTTGAGAGATTCTATCATGAAACTCAAGGAGGAGGGATTTACCCATAGGGGTTATTCATTTTCAAGACTTAATTTTTTCTGCGGGATGCCTGTGAAACATTGCGGTTGGTATCCTGATATTCAGACAAGGCTTTTCGACAAGCGTTATGCCAACTGGAATCTTAATGATGTCAACGAGCAGGTGGTGTTTAGAGAGAATGTGGAGCCTCATCTCATAGATGGAGACATACTTCACTATCGTTGCGCTACTGTAGAGGAATATCTATCTACAGAGATGGCTCATGCAGAGAAAAATTCACGCACACTGGCTCGCCGGGAGGGTAAAATATCTGCCATGCGTCCGGTGATTGAGGGAGCGCGTGCCTTTATCAACACCTATCTGGCCGAGGGTGGCATTATGGATAGCATGGGGCTTACGATTTCGCGTATAGCTTTCAGTACCACCCGTCGCAGCTATTCACTTGCCCGCTCTCTCAAGAAAGAAGAGACCCGTTGATTTCCACATCCTTCAGTTTATTGAAAGAAAATGGTAGTCTATATCGACACATCATCCCAACATTCGCCTCTCTCGATGTTTGCCGTCAGCATGGTGTCAAATCTTAGCTATGACGGCTATTCCACCGCTCTTGTTGCCCGCAGGGAGTCGCCGGCTTATAAACATGAATTTTCAGGTGATGTTGATAAAATCACATCTTCATTCGGATGGTGGGCCAAGGTCATGCTCCCTGTCAGGATAATGAAGCTATGCAGGGAAGAAAAGAGGGTCAGAATAATCACTCCCTCTCCCTATGCTGCTTTTATCTGCTGTGGATTGCGCTCCAAAATGATAAACGAAGGGTGTGATTTCAAAGTTATTTTGGTCTATCCCTCTTCTCGACCTGAACCTGTCGATCAGACATACTCTCTTTGTCTTAAAGAGGTCGACAGAGTTGTGGTGGCATCCGAAGTTCAGCGTGATGAGATGACACGCTTCTATCAGCGTATTCCGAGAGATAAATTCACAGTTCTCACTCCCGCGCTCACAAATCTGTTTCCGGGCAAGGATAAGGAAAACAATCTCCCACCAAAAATTTCGGCCATAACCCTGCTTTATCATGGCGCTATCACCGCCGACTGCGGTTTGGGGCCGCTTATCGAAGCTTTGGGAAGATACCACAATCTTAATGTGTCGCTAATTGTGGCCGGACAGGGAGAGGGGCGCTATGCCATGCCGCTTGTCAGAAGCGTGAGAAACCTCGGTCTCGGCGATAGAGTTACATTTCTGGGTGATGTGCCTCTCACCGATGATATTATCTCCATGACCGATATAGGGGTAATTCCCTCGGCCTATAATTGGACCAATCCTCTGACTGCAGTGGCTTTCATGAGCAAGGGGTTGCCGGTTATAGCCGCCGATTCGCGCCTCAACCGTGATATTATCAGCGACAGAGTGGATGGTTTGTTTGTTAACACCACTCCGGGAAGCGATGTCTCGGAGTCATGGGCGGCAACTCTCCGTATGCTTATCGACAATCCTGATTACATCACGTCGATGAGTGGCGAGGCTCTGCGTCGTGCTGAATCGGAAATGACAATGGAGGGATTTATCAATAAGTTTAAAAATTTCTCTGACAGCCATGAGTCAAAAAACAGGAGAAGTTGAATATAATGTAGTGACCGCTGACAATGCCTCGGAATATAGCGCATTGTTCCAATCTATTGTCGAGAAAGGTCAACCCGATAATGCCGTTACTGTCTATAAGGCCCGTAACCATATCTATCGTGTGCCTGATAAGTCGGGAGGTTGGATAAATATTAAGGATTTCAAGCTTCCTAACATTGTCAATAAATATGTTTACGGCAATATACGTCACTCCAAAGCCCGCCGATCTTATGAAAATGCTCTTGAACTGATGAGATTGGGTTTCTCCACTCCCATGCCGTTGGGCTACGGAGAGGTGATGGAAGGGCGGTGTCTCACCCGGAGCTATTATTTTTCGCGACAGGTTGATGATATAATAGAGATGCGCGATGTAGCGCGTCACGCCGACTGGCGCGAGCTGCTTTTTGCCTTAGGTAAGGAGATGGCGCGCCTGCATGATGCCGGAGTGTGGATGAAAGATTTTTCACCCGGCAACGTATTGTTTAAGCGTACTCCCGACGGCAACTATCAGTTCAGCTATGTGGATCTCAACCGCATAAATTTCAACTGCACATCGCGCAAAAAACTCATGAAGATGTTTGGAGCCATGGTTTATTCGCCTGCGCATCTCATGGCTATTGCCGAGGGATATGCTTCAGCCACAGGCATGAAACTTAAGGTTGTTGCCCGCGAAGCCCTGATAGCCATGAGCCGTTTCGAGCAGCGCACGGCCCGCAAGAAAATGCTTAAACAACTTCTCTTTAAAAAACAGAAATAATATCACTTTCCCCATATAACTATGCCTACAACTTCCCCCCTGCAGATATATTGCAAGAATATCGACTCCTATATTGACATTGAAGGTGGAGAAACCCTGATGGAAATTTTTGAGCGCATATCCGACAGGATGCCCGGTCTTAATCCCGTATGTGCTCTTGTAAATTTCAAAAACGAGGGTCTGTCCTATCCGGTTTATTCTTCAAAACATGTGGAGTTTCTTGACTATAAATCTCCATCGGGGGGACGCACCTATGTGAGATCGCTATGCATGATGCTCTATCGCGCGGTCACCAAACTTTATCCCGGTGTGAAACTAAAGATAGAACACTCTCTGAGCCGAGGATATTTCTGCCGTCTGGAGGGATTGCCCGAGGGTGTGTCGGTTGACGATTCACTCGTAGAGGATATAAAGAGGGAAATGCTTTCGCTTGTGGAGCGCCGGCTGCCTTTTGAGTCTCATGAGGTGCTTACATCTCATGCCGTTGAGATTTTCGAAAAACAGCATCTTTTTGATAAATCAGGACTGCTGCGCACTATCCGCACCCTCTATTCCACCTATTATACTCTCGACGGAGTGGCCGACTACTACTATGGTTGCCTGGCTCCACATACCGGACTGCTTGGGGTGTTTAACCTCATTGTTTATCATGACGGTATGCTGCTCACCGCTCCCGACCCTGCCGATCCGTCGGTAGCCGTCACTCCCCTGCCTCAGCCCAAGATGTATCATGCCTTTACCGACTATCTCAGATTTAACAATATCGTAGGTGTGACTAATGTCGGTGAACTCAACAGTGCCGTGGCTAAAGGTGACTCCGCAATGCTTATCAATGTTAGCGAAGCTCTGCACGATAAGCGTATTTCGACAATTGCCGATATGATTACCGAGCGTTTCCGTAAGGGGGGTGCCAAAGTGGTGCTGATAGCCGGGCCCTCGTCGTCGGGCAAGACCACCTTTACCAAGAGACTTGCCATACATCTCATGACCAACCTCATTAATCCGCGCATGATTTCGCTTGACGATTATTTCGTGGATCGCGAACACACTCCGCGCGACCCCGACGGCGAGTTTGATTATGAGTCGCTATATGCTCTCGACATAGAGGCCTTTAATTCCGATCTTAACACCCTTATCAACGGGGGTGAAGTTATGCTTCCCTATTATAATTTTGAGACAGGCACACGACAGTATAAAGGCAATAAGATTAGTCTCGGTAATAATTCGGTGTTGCTCATTGAAGGAATACATGGTCTCAATCCCGAACTTACCGATAAGATTGCCGAAGATATGAAGTTTAAGATCTATGTTTCGGCGCTTACCACAATCAATCTTGACAATCACAACTGGATTCCCACAACCGACAATCGTTTGCTGAGAAGAATTATCCGTGACTATAAATATCGCGGTGCGTCGGCTGTTGATACAATAAAGCGCTGGCCCTCGGTGAGACGCGGTGAGGAGAAATGGATTTTCCCTTATCAGGAAAATGCCGATGCTACTTTCAATTCATCGCTGTTGTTTGAATTGGCTGTGTTGCGCGATAAGGGTGAGAAGATACTCGCTCAGGTGCCACACGACATTCCGGAATATGGCGAGGCTCACCGCCTGCGTCATTTCCTGAGCTATTTCACTCCCATCGATGAAAACTATATTCCCTCGACATCGCTAATAAGGGAATTTCTCGGCGGCTCTTCCTTTCATTATTAATCTAAGTCCCAATTCAACCTTGTGTTCCCGATGGAATCTAAAGGAATAAATAGTCTTTTCAGAACCGCGTATTTATGATATAATTCTATACAAATCGGAATTGATAAGGAGTTGAAAACAAAATGTGTGAAGAGTGTTATTCTCATAAAGTGTGTGAAGAGTGTTATTCTCATAAAGATAGAATAACGCCATTGTTAAATCCCTTGAGCTGCTTAGAAAACCACACTCAATATATTTGTGGAACTTGTGGACGGTGCATTTGCATTGAGCATGACCCGAACCGGGGATTACAAAGGTGGAATTTCCCTTTTAAGTCATTAGAAATTGCTAAACTGTATCTGCGTACCGCTGATTATAGCATGAAAAAGTCATGTGGCATTTATGAGATAACAGGTGAAAATGGTAGACTTTTATACAAAATTTTTGCAGATAATGA
>JAIDXU010000270.1 GCA_029058455.1 Paramuribaculum sp. | reverse complement strand
GTGGTGGGGTTGACGGCGATATGCTGTTCTTCCATCAGAAAGTGGAAAAACGATTTGATGCCTGAGATTATGCGGCTTCGGGTGGTGACCGCAATGCCAAGATCTAAAAGCGAGGCTACAAAGGTGTGAAGATGGCTCAGTGTAACTTCTTTGAGCAACAGATTTTCAGCTTCTACAAAACCTATCAGCTTGCACACATCGTCGTGATAGCTCTGTCGGGTGTTGTCCGACAGGCCTTTCTCCAGTTTCAGATAGGCGTCGAAATCCTGAAGCAGCAGAGTGTAGGTCGGAGTCATCAGAAGTTGAGTGTAAATGTCTGGCAGGGCAGCCCGCAATCAGATACTGCGATCATCTTGTCGGGAGCTTGAAAAATCATCGCGCTGAGATTTTCCACAATCTTACGGTGAGTCGGGGTTACAAACACCATCGCGCCGTTGGCATGAGAAAATGATCTTATGCATGACACCGCCTCGGGGGTGAGTGTCTCTCCAACCACAATCAGTGGCCTCGTGGAAGTGGAGATATAGTTCTGAAATTCCTCGGGCGTGGTAATGGGTGTGACTTGAGTGGCGCACTTTGTCGTCAGCATGGCGAGAACTTCGCCACAAGCGGACGGCAGATTCCCGAGCGTGGCGATATGGTTGTCGCCAAGCCTCATTATTGCTCTCATGAGCCAGCGCCAACGCTTATTAAGGTTTTTCTCTTCATAATAGGCATAGCCTTTGGGCTGGCGGAGAGTCTCGGTGATGAAGCTGAAAGCAAAAGGGCTGTGAACGCCGAATCCTTTGGAGTGGCGGGCGCGGTTAAGCCATTTCAGCAGGTTAAACATCACTTCTTCGATTTTTTCTCAGCCGGAGCATTGAGCGCGGTTATAACTCCTGCTGCAATGGCAATAAGGAGAATAAGATAGATGATCGATACCGAAGCGTATGCGATGCCTTCGGTTGTGTGCAGACTTTCAGGGTCGAATGTCATTTCGACGGTGTGACGGCCGGCAGGAAGCTTTATTGCGCGCAAAAGATAGTCAACTCTTGCTATATCAACCGGCTGTCCGTCGATAGTGGCGCTCCAGCCCCACGGAAAATAAACCTCGGAGAATACTGCCACACCTCCGTTGGCGGAGTTTGAGGTGTAGGTAAGGCGGTCGGGGGCATAGGTGGTGAGGCGTATGTAGTCAAGGCTGTCGGTGCGAAGCTCCGGTTTGCCGAGAATCGGCTCCATCGATTTGTCGGCCACAGCGGTGTAGAGCGGCGAGATGGTGTCGAGCGCAGCCATTTCTGCATCTGCTCCGTCGGCATAGACAAGTTTGTCAACAAACCATGCGTTGCCGTATGCTTCAGGGTTGAGGTGAGCCTCACCGCCGAAATCCACTATATAGCGTGCGTTGAGCATATTGGCTACATTCCAGTCGGAGTTGTCAACCTCGTTGCTTGTGAAATGCGACAGATGATGTTCTATAAGGTCCTGATAACGTGTGAGCTTGGCGGCGTGATAACCTCCGATGGCCTTGTGATGATAGGAGGGACCGGGCTGATAGAACTGCGGGAGGTTGAATACGCGGTAGTGGGTGGTGGTATCTGCAAGAATCTTGCGGTCGGTGTCGGTGAGAGGGAAAGGATCGGCTCCGGCAATTACAGGCGAGATAAACGATTCGTGGTCGAGGTAGCGTTTGTTGACCATATACAGGTCGCCGCATACCAGCACTCCGCAGCCTATTACTGTTAAGGTAGCCGAAAGCTTGCGGCGGTAATAGAGCAGCAGCAATGCGAGTCCGATGCCGGTGATTATGAGCGAGCGCAAGGAGTCGGCTGTAACCATCGATTCGCGCAGGTCTCTCACGGCGAGATAAACGGCCGGATTCTCGAGACTCAAAGCGCGGATAGTGGCCTGATCGGCACCCTGGTCGGCCAAAGCGTTTGAAATATATTGGTCGGCTGAATAGTCGTTTTCAGTAACGGCGCTGCCAAACACTCCGGGACTAACCACGCCGAGCAGACATATCACAATCACCGCGCCAAAACCGATAAGAACGGGATTTTTGACCTTGGCCCATTTTTCGGAAGGCTTGCCGTCGAGCAGTTTGCCGAGGGCAAGCATGGCAAGGAGCGGCATGGTGAATTCGGCTATCACGAGAATTGACTCCACGGTGCGGAACCGGTTATACATCGGTATATAGTCGATCATGAAGTCGGTGAGCCACATGCAGTTGCGGCCGAGTGCCAATAATAATGAGAGTATGGTTAGAATCAGAAGCGCCCATTTAAGCGGGCCTTTCACAACGAAACATCCCACAAGGAAGAGCGCCACTATCAAAGCACCTACATATACCGGACCGTTTGTGCCTTCAGGCTCGCCGAAATATTGTGAGGTCCATTGCAGATATTGTGCGGTGGCGCGGTCGATTTTGCCCTCGTTGACCATCTTCTGTGCGTCAGGCAGGTCGGCGAGAGTGAGCTGACGGTGTGAGCCCTTTTCAGGCTTGATGCTTGCGCCGCCCTTCACGTTAGGAATCAGCAGTGAGAATGTCTCGGCACGGCCATAGGAATATTGGGTGATGTATTCGCGGTCAAGACCTCCGCTTTTGTCGCCTCCCGACACCGTTTCCCCTACCGGGGTGAGGTCGGAATGGTTGCCGCGCATGGTCTGTTTGCTATATTCGTAGGTGTTGTAAAGGCTCGGCAGATTGGCTCCTACAGCCAGGGCTGCAGCAGCGGCAAGCACACAGGTGGCGATTGAAAATCTTTTGAGATTGCCTGAACGGAGAGCTTTTACAAAAGCGGCTATCACAAATCCTATCACCACAAAGAGGAAATAATAGCTCATCTGCACATGGTTGCCCGCAATCTGCATCATGGCGAAAAGAGCGGCCAGTGCGCCACCGAGCATATAGCGGCCTCTATAGGCCAGAACAATGCCGGCAAATGTTGGCGGAATATAGGCAAGGGTGATGAACTTCCAGATGTGTCCCGCACCGATTATTATAATAAAGTAACTTGAAAATCCGTAGGCTATCGCGCCGATGAGGGCAACCGGCCATTTCATTCTGAGCGACAAACCGAGTATCAGAAATCCCAACATCATCATGACGAGCAGATTGGCCGGGGAGGGGAGTCCGAGACCCATCACGGTGTTGATCCATGAGAAAAGCTTTGAGGAGCCGTAGCTGGGCGAGATCTGGAATGTGGGCATTCCCGAAAAGAGCGAGTTGGTCCATCTCGGAGTGTGGCCGGTGGCCTCGGCCCACTGCTGGGCTTCATGGCCTATGGCAGCGCCCTGCTGCATGTCGAACTGGCGCAGCAGATTGCCTTGGGAAGCGTCGGGATAAAAATACACAAAGCTCACGATGGCGATAATCACCACCGCCAGAATCGAGCCCCACACTTGCGGGCGCTTCAACAGATCGGAAAAACTGTAAGTCATCTTTATGAAAATTGATTCAATAGCCGGGATAAACGGCTTGAAATAATGCGCGAAATTACAAATTTTTTTTGATCGGAGGCAGAAAGATTGCCCGCGATTTTGTCGTTTGATTAAAAA
>JAIDXU010000269.1 GCA_029058455.1 Paramuribaculum sp. | reverse complement strand
CTTTGTAATTAAACGGAAGTCATATTGTGCGTCGGTTTCAAAAAATCGGATTAATTTCAAAAAATCGCGTTTATTGTACTTCCGGCGGCTGTCCTTAAATCATGCAAACTTACGGCTTGGGCCAAACTTACCTCAATATAGCAATTTTATAATTAACCTTAAGTAATAACCCAAAACTAATCAGAACAAATGAAAAAGTTTTACTCCGCAGCTATGCTGGCAGCCCTCGCAATGTCGAGCGTCACAGCTATTGCCGCAAAGCCCGACTGGGAACACCAGGGAAGCTGGCAGCTTTTTGAGCAATCCAATCAGTTCCGTCCCGTTTACGCAACACAGCCAATGGTTGCGGACTTCAACAACACCGACCGTTATGATGTATACTACGGTGGCGGGAATGAATATTACGATGATTTCAACAAACCCGGTTGCTGGCCCTGGCCTTTCCTCTCGATGATGTATCTCGACAATGGCGACGGTACATACAAATGCCTCTGGAACGGTCCCGAATATGTCGAGACTCGTCAGGAAGAAGTGAAGGACGGCGACGGCAATCCTGTTTTGGACGAAGACGGCAACCCTGTCTATGAGGACAAGGACTATTACCGTCAGTCATTCCCCGAAAACGGTATTATCCCCGGCATGCGTCAGAGCTATGCTGTATTTGACTATGACAATGACGGACTCCTCGACATGTATATTGTAATGGTAGTCAACTCCAACGACTATGCTGCTTCATACCGCGACCAGCTCTACTTCGAGCAGGTTGGCGACAAGAACTGCTACATTACCTGTCAGCTTTACCACAACAACGGTAACGGTACGTTCACCCGCATCGAAGAGCACGGACTTCCCGCTGTGGTTCGTCCCGACGCCAATGCCGACGAGGCAGAACGTCTTTACAACAGCGTATTCGCAGTCGGCGACTACGACCGTGACGGATATGTGGATCTCGCTGTCTGCGGTAAGCGTACCAACCGCGTATCGGGCGAAGCCTACCGTGTGGCTCAGCTCTACCGCAATATCAACGGTACCGGTAAATTCCAGCAGGTGCTTATCGCCGAAACCAAAGGTGGCGCATACGGCGAAGCTCAGCTTGGTGAAGATGAATTCGAGATGCCCGGCGCATTCATGCCCGTTTCGGGTAACGTGAAGTTCGCCGACCTTGACAACGACGGCTGGCTCGACCTTTTCTTCTCAGGTTATGCTCCCGCATCTTCCGTACACGACCCCAATCACCCCGAAGGTGTGAACAACGTAAGCCGTATCTATCTTAATAAGGATGACGGCAATGGCGGTCGCAAATTCGTCGATGTTACCGACGCTTCAAAATTCGTTGCCGGACGTTCCTGCGGTATTGACCTTTCTCCCAACCCCGACAGCGGTTATCTCGACCTTTATACCGGCGGTTATGTTGACGGTCTTGGTGGCTGGATATTCCGCGTTTACTTCAATAATGGTGATGAAGAGTCAGGAATATACAACGAAGATGCTTATGCCAGCCTCCAGCTTCAGGATTTTGAACCCGCCTGGAAAGAGGACTTCCGTCCCTGGATTCGCGACTTTAATGGCGACGGCTATGTTGATATCTATCTTGATGGTGTAGAAAACAATAATACTTACTACGGCAATGCAGCAGGTACATTCGAGAAAGAGTGTGACTACCTCCGTATCCGTGACTTCGCCAAAGATACCGGTGCTTGTCCCGCCGACTTCAACGGCAGCGGTCGTGCCGACCTCTTCCTTACCGGTTCATGCTATCAGGAAGGTACTGAATATCAGTATATGAGAAATACCGATTCAGGTGGCGGCTGGGCATCCGCAGCTTTCATGTACGAGAATCAGCACGAAAACGAGCCCGCTGATGTTGAGGCTCCCACCGATGTTCACGCTGTGATCGAGGACGGTATGCTCACCGTTACCTGGGTTGACAACGACGACCTCACCTGCGCTTACAACGTATATATCGAAACTCCCGACCGCGGTAAAGTGAGCCTTGTGGCTGCCAACCCCGTCACCGGTTTCTTGCGCAACACCACCGACCGTCACGTAGCAGTTCGTCCCGGCGTTCAGACTTATTCTATCCCAGCTACTGCCGAGAAGGGTTACAAGGTAGGTGTACAGGCTATCAGCCTCTTCAACGAGAAGTATTCTCCCTTCACTTGGTCGGCAGAAGATCTCTCTGCATCGGTAGATGCTATCGCAGTTGACAACACCAACGTTCAGATCAGCGTAAACGGCGACGCAGTAGTAGTTAACGCCGACGCCAACGCTGACGTTCAGATCGTCGACATGCTCGGCCGTACCGTAGCAACAGGCGTAACCAACGCTGCCATCAACGTAGCTGCCAAGGGTGTCCTCGTGGCAACTGTCAACGGCAAGGCTGTTAAATTCGTGAAATAATCCCTCACGCCACACACACAACGTCCACAAGCGGGAGTATCACAGAGATACTCCGTGACATAAACAACCGAATAAAGGTCGCCGGCCCAAAAGCCGCCGACCTTTATTCGGTTGTTTATGGGCGTCGGCGTAGCGGGAGTCAAAGTAGAGGGGGCCTCCCGGCCCGCTCATCCGAACGGGAAGCCAATTATGTGTTGATATAGCGCAGGCCGGGAGGCCCGCGCCCACGTTGGTAAAGTAGAGGGGGCCTCCCGGCCCGCTCATCCGAACAGGGAAGCCAGTCATGCGTTGATAAAGCGCGGGTCAGGAGACCCGCGCCACAATCCCCCCGCGACAACCTCCGCTACAAGTTACAAAAACATGAATTTTGTGTTAAAATAAAAAGACTGATTATGTTAATATAATATAGATTTTATAATTTAGACCTATGAAAAAATTTGAACTGGGCAAACGGCATAAATTGTGCGGAGCGGTGGCCGTAGACCGGCTGTTCACCGACCGCGATTCGCATAGCGCGTTATGCTATCCTCTGAGAGGGGTATGGCGCGAGGCGTCATCGCGCAAAGAGGGTGACGCGCCATTTCAGTTTGTCGTCACCGTGCCGAAAAAGCGACTTCGCCATGCCGTTGACCGTGTGGCGGCGCGTCGCCGTATCCGTGAGGCTTACCGCCTCAACCACGGCGATATCGAGGCGCAGCGTGCCGGGGACAGTATGCCTGCCGACATAGCGTTCGTCTACGTGGCCAACAGCGTCCTGCCGTCGGCATCTATACATGCCGCCATGCGGCGTCTGCTCGTGAAAATTCATCACATAGAAAATAATATATCAACCAATATATCAGCCGGCGATAGTAACGTATGAATCCACTTCCATTCATAAGCCGATGTTTCAGTCGCCTGCTGTCGCTGCCGATCTACTTCTACCGGTACAGCATTTCGCCGCTATTGCCGCCTAGTTGCCGTTTCACCCCCACATGCTCCCAGTATGCCCTCGAGGCATTGCGTAAGCATGGTCCGGTCAAAGGGTTGTGGCTCACCATACGCAGAGTGGCGAGATGCAATCCATGGGGAGGTTGCGGATATGACCCTGTACCCTGATACAACAACTGAAGATTATGAGATTTTTCAACAGCATACACGACATCAACGCCCACTGTCATGATCGCGACGCGCAGTTGCTTACACTCGGTCTCGAGGAATATCGCGAATACAAGCCGACGCGTCCCGACCAACGCCTCATGGTAGGGCTGCACCCGTGGGACACCGCCAACGCGGACGAATATGAGATTTATGATGTACTCTCCACCGCTATCACTGACCCGCGCGTAGTAGCGCTTGGCGAGGTAGGTATCGACCCGCTGCACGGCGCTCCGATAGAGCGGCAGGAGCAGCTTCTGCGCTATCAGCTTCAGGTAGCCACCGAGGCCCGTATGCCCGTAATGTTTCATATAGTGCGCCGTTACGATATACTTTTCAAACTATATAAGGAGTTCAAACCTGTGGCGTCGTGGGCCATACACGGCTTCCGTTCCATCCCCGAGATGGCCAATCAGCTTGCTGATCACGGCATCTACATGTCGGTAGGACTCAAGTGTAACCCCGACACCCTCAAGGCGATACCCCGCAATCTTATACTTCTCGAGACCGACGAGCTCCCCGACGAAGCCATACGCGACGTCATCGCCGCAGTGGCTCAGGTAAGAGACAAACGTCAGAGCGTAGTGTCCGATATAGCCCGAGACAATCTGCACCGCTTCCTCAACTCCGGCCAGAAAAGCGTCTGACCCCCGGCGCACTTCTTATTGGAAACTTTGCACCTCCGGCTTCACCAAAAAAAATTCAAAAAATTTGCATATTTGCCAAAAGCTCCCTACCTTTGTGACGCCTTAGACCCCAAGCGGGTTTGGGCAAACAGGATTGTCTTATGGTGTAATGGTAGCACTGCAGTTTTTGGTTCTGCCTGTCTTGGTTCGAATCCAGGTAAGACAACTTCAATAAAACAAACAAATAGAAGAACTCCGCGAAGGCCCACCCCTCGCGGAGTTCCTGCTTTCCAATCAGTAACACGGCATCCGCAGGAATATGAGCAGACCAACGAGTTACGAGGGGCGGGGAATAGAAAAGAGGACTCTCGCGATGAGAATCCTCTTTCTTTTGGTACCCGGACCCGGGCTCGAACCGGGATGGGTTGCCCCACTGGTGTTTGAGACCAGCGCGTCTACCGATTCCGCCATCCGGGCGTTTGCGGTGCAAATTTAAGCTAAAATTTTGGATTTCACAACTGTTTTTTGCGATTTCACGGCTGTTTTTTGTCTTTAGTGGTGAAATATGCGTGATATATGGACTGATAGTCGGTCCTGTTTTTGCGGATATTTTAGCTATGGACGGCTTTTTGTGATTTTTTTTGAGATGAGAGACGAAAAAATTTGGCAGTGAGAAAATTATGTTGTACCTTTGTGTGCTTAAATTTTTCCGCACCGGGTTATCAGGTAAGCGAATGCCGCAGAATGAGCGTTCCACCCGACGGAGTAACTTATAAAACAACAAGTTAAAATGTTTGTAATTGTAGAAATTCAAGGAAAACAGTTCAAAGCTGAAAAAGACAAGTTCTTGTA
>JAIDXU010000268.1 GCA_029058455.1 Paramuribaculum sp. | reverse complement strand
CGATAGCGTCGAGCGATTCGAGTGTAAGCGTGGCGCCCAGCTTCATGAGACGGTCGTAAACAGAGCCGACATTTTCGTTTTCGCCGATTTCGATACTCTTACGGGCAATTACGGGCCCGGTATCGATGTCATGACGCAGGAAGAAAGTGGTCACACCTGTAACCTTGTCGCCGTTTATCACCGCCCAATTGATAGGCGCAGCGCCGCGATAGCGTGGAAGAAGCGACGCATGAAGATTGAATGTTCCCTTAGGGGGCATATTCCACACTACCTCAGGCATCATTCTGAATGCTATGACCACAAAAAGGTCGGCATTAATTTCTCTCAACCGCGCGAGGAAACTCTCATCACGCAGTTTTTCGGGCTGAAGCACCTCCAGGCCATGCTCCAGGGCATATTGCTTGACTGCACTCATTCGGTTGGCATGACCGCGGCCTGCAGGCTTGTCGGTGGCTGTAACTACAGCAGCAACTTCGTGAGGAGAATTTTCATGTATTTCGCGGAGTGATTCTACGGCAAACTCCGGTGTGCCGAAAAACACTATTTTCATTATCTTTTCCTTATGATGTAAAATGATTGGTTTTATCTGATTTATTTCACTCTGTCAGGATTATGCTTCACGAAATCGGCCCATGATCCACCCCCTTTGCGGGGAGCCGCAGCCGGCCGGGTGATTTCATAATAATGACACATGGCCACAGCCAGCGCGTCGGTTGCATCGAGCGGCAACCCTTCGAGCGTCACATCGCTCAGGTTAAGAGTGCGTCGCAACATCTCCCTCACCTGCTCTTTAGAGGCTCCGCCGGTGCCGGTTATAGCTTGCTTGACCTTGCGCGGCTCATATTCGGCTATCGGCACATCGCGCTCGAGAGCGGCAGCCATAGCCACACCCTGCGCACGGCCGAGCTTAAGCATTGACTGAACGTTTTTGCCGAAAAACGGAGCTTCAAGAGCCATTTCATCAGGTTTGTATTGATCAACAAGAGCCGTGACGCGCTCAAAAATTCTGCGCAGTCTCAAATAGTGATCCTCAAACCGATTGAGCTGAATCACTCCGAGAGTTATTACCTCGACTTTCTTTCCGTTGACACCCACTACTCCGTAACCCATCAGATTGGTTCCGGGGTCAATGCCTATGATTATGCGCTGATATTGACTTACCGACATAATCACTGACGGGACAGAATTTCCATATAGGTTGTAAAAAACACGATGTTGGTCTTGCCACAACGACGGCTGAAGGCCTCCTTGAGCTGGTATGCCTCAGAATCATGCCATGCCATAGCTTTTGCAAGATCGCGGGTGACAAACTGCACGCAATAGCTCACTCCGTCATTTTCAGACTGCACACCGGCAGCGAGTATCCGAGTCACCATTCCCTCCTCAAACAGCGAGCTTGCTTTAGCGGCCGGCATATATGTGCCGTTGACCCATTCGAGAAAATCGTCGGCCAAAGAGGGATGGAGATGAAAAGAAGTGTTGAATAAAATCGGTGATGTCATATAGTCATTGAAAGTTCCTGCGGATTGACCGTGCCGGTGATATAAAGCCAGAACGACACAGCCGCCACCACAGAGCCTATACATAGTGCATAGACTACCAGATTGCGGGCCTTGACCGAAGCCGCTTCCGCCGCCTCATAATCGCCGAGTGCGAAATATCGCTCCACTTTCGAGGCGAACCACATTGCGGGAATACCGAGCGGAAAGAAGCAAAACAACGTTACGAGCAATGACTCAACGACCCATGTGCGGGGACATACCGGTCGTTGCCAGATAGGAAATGCGTAGGGTAATCTGTCAGTATCCTCGTAATTAAACCTTTTATTAAATCTTTTGTCGTTAAGTGAACTGTTCATAATCGTTATTATTAGGCTTTAAACGCCGGCGCAGGCTTCGCAAAGCAAATTTCACATGCCTCAGCAGCGTAGGTGTTATACCATAATAATAACTCATAATGCAAAAACGTTCAGTCAACGATGATTTTTGATTTCGGGTTGTCAGGCCCTCATATTGATAATCTATCACTATTTCAGGCAGATAGATGTTTTTTCGGGAATGTTGCAAAACTTTTATAGCCCAGTCATAATCGGCCGAAAACCTATAACGCGTGTCATAGGGCGAAGTGATGCGCTTTAGCACACACATAGCCTGATGACACACCATCATGCCGTCGGCAAACGACCGGTAGGTCAACACCTCGGGCGCGGTGAGATGTCTCATGCCTATGACATGACGGTCTTCACCCTCCACAAACACGGTCTGACCATAAACCAGCCCGGGTCGATCATTTTCCTCAATGGCCCGCGCAAAGTGAGCGAGGGTTTCAGATGAATGAAATGTGTCGCCGGCATTCAGAAATATAAGGTATTCGCCGAGAGCCATCGACTGACCCTTATTCATGGCGTCATATAGCCCGTTGTCAGGTTCCGACACGACTTTCAAGCCGCGTATGCCGGAATTTTTGACAAGTTCAAGGGTCTTATCCGACGACGCGCCGTCGATCACAAGATATTCCATCTCGCCGTCATAGGTCTGGGCACCGACGCTGCGAAGTGTCGGCACAATAGCTTTTTCGGCATTATAAGTAACTGTGATGATAGTGAATAGCGGTTGGCTCAT
This sequence comes from Paramuribaculum sp., assembly GCA_029058455.1. Taxonomy (GTDB): domain Bacteria; phylum Bacteroidota; class Bacteroidia; order Bacteroidales; family Muribaculaceae; genus Paramuribaculum. The sequence continues at coordinate 231 of JAIDXU010000268.1, read as the reverse complement.
CGGTATGTTTTTTGGTTATTCTGGCTACTTTGAGACACAAAAGTAGTAAAATTTATTGGAAAACCGTTAATTTTGCAGTTTTCAAACTTCATCAACCATTATTTCAAGACCCGACCGAATTGGCTTTAATAAGAACTTTTATTGCGGTCAGTCGGTTTATAGAATATAATTGATTACCTGAAACCAAAACTCAAACTGAAATGAAACTAAGTCATCTCGCCGGAATGATTC
>JAIDXU010000267.1 GCA_029058455.1 Paramuribaculum sp. | reverse complement strand
CTCTGCTCAGGAGGCTCGTGGGCTCGGAGTTGTTTATAAGAGACAGGTCACTACTACATCACCAAGCTCCGCAAAGGTGACAAGGGCGAGGGTCTGAAATTCTATGGTCCCGAAGAAGCTGAAATCGCATATAACGAGGGTAAGGTTACCCTCCACGCTCCCGTCAGCGTAGTTGTTGACGACATCGACGAAAACGGCAATCCCGTGAAACGTCTTGTTGAAAACACCTCGGTGGGTCGTGTGCTTGTCAACGCCTATGTGCCCAAAGAAATCGGTTATGTCAACGAAATCCTGTCGAAGAAATCACTTCGCACAATCATTTCGCGCGTAATCAAAAAATGCGGTATTCCCCGCTCGGCACAGTTCCTCGACGACATCAAGAACCTCGGCTACTACATGGCCTTCAAGGGTGGTCTGTCGTTTAACCTCGGTGACGTAATCATCCCGAAGGAAAAAGAGGAATATGTAAACGAAGGCTACGAGCAGGTGCAGGAAGTGATGAACAACTTTAACATGGGCTTCATCACCAACAACGAGCGCTACAACCAGATCATCGACATCTGGACACATGTCAACGCCCGCCTCGCCAACACCCTGATGAAACAGATCTCCGAAGACCAGCAGGGCTTCAACCCCGTATACATGATGCTTGACTCGGGCGCCCGTGGTTCTAAAGACCAGATCCGTCAGCTCTCAGGCATGCGTGGTCTTATGGCCAAGCCTCAGAAGAGCGGTGCCGAAGGTGGTCAGATTATCGAAAACCCGATTCTTGCCAACTTCAAGGAGGGTCTGAGCGTGCTCGAATACTTCATCTCAACCCACGGTGCCCGTAAAGGTCTCGCCGATACCGCGCTCAAAACCGCCGACGCCGGTTATCTTACCCGTCGTCTGGTTGACGTGGCTCACGACGTTATCATCAACGAGGAAGACTGCGGCACCCTCCGCGGCATCACCTGCACCGAAATCAAAAACAACAATGAGGTCGTTGCCTCGCTCGGTGAAAGAATCGTTGGCCGCGTATCGGTTCACGACATCATCGATCCTACCAACGGCGAAATCATTGTTGCCGCCGGCGAAGAGATCAACGATGCAGCCGCCGACCGTATCAACGAATCACCCATCGAATCGGTTGAAATCCGCTCGGTGCTCACCTGCGAATCCAAGAAAGGTGTATGCGCCAAGTGCTATGGCCGTAACCTTGCCAACCACCGCCTCGTGCAGAAAGGTGAGGCTGTCGGCGTAATCGCCGCACAGTCGATCGGTGAGCCGGGTACTCAGCTCACACTCCGTACATTCCACGTCGGTGGTGTGGCCAGCAACGTTGCCGCCATCTCCAAAGCTACCTCAGCCTATGACGGTCTCCTCGAACTTGAGGAAATCCGCACAGTGGTTACCGACGAGGAAGTCGACGGCCGCAAGGTAGAGGTTGTTGTAGGTCGTCTCGGTGAATTCCGTATCATCGACCCCCATACCCGCATGATTCTCACCAGCGGTACAATACCCTACGGCTCGAAACTCTACTTCCAGAATGGCGCCACCCTCAAAAAAGGCGACGTGATCTGCGAATGGGACCCCTTCAACGCCGTTATGGTCAACGAATCGCTCGGTACCCTCAAATATGAGAACCTCATCGAAAACATCAACTATCAGGTTGAAAGCGATCAGCACTCCGCTATCCACGAGAAGATCATCATCGACTCTAAAGATCGTGACAAACTCCCCAAAGCAAACATCATCGACGCCGACGGCAACGTGATCAAGAGCTACATGCTGCCTGTGGGAGCTCACCTCATGAAAAACGACGGTGATCAGATCAAGATCGGTGAAACCTTCGTCAAGATTCCACGCGCCAACAGCTCGGCCGGTGACATCACCGGTGGTCTGCCCCGTGTTACCGAGCTCTTCGAAGCCCGCAACCCGTCAAACCCCGCTATTGTTGCTGAAATCGACGGTGAGGTTACATTCGGCCGCGTGAAACGCAACCACCAGGAAATATCCATCACCTCGCGCACCGGCGAAGTGAGAAAATATCTCGTGCCCACCAGCAAACAGATCCTCGTGCAGGACAACGACTATGTTCGTGCCGGCACTCCCCTCTCTGACGGTGCCATCACTCCTGTCGACATCCTCAACATCATGGGTCCGACAGCCGTGCAGGAATACATCGTCAACGGCGTGCAGGACGTTTACCGTATGCAGGGCGTGAAAATCAACGACAAGCACTTCGAGGTTATCGTTCGTCAGATGATGCGCAAAGTCAACATCATCGATCCGGGCGACACCAACTTCCTCGAGCAGCAGGTGGTTGACAAACTCGCCTTCATGGAAGAAAACGACCGCATCTGGGATAAGAAAGTGGTGGTTGACGCCGGCGACAGCCAGAACCTCAAGCCCGGTCAGATTATCACCGCCCGCAAGCTTCGCGATGAAAACTCATCGCTTAAGCGCCGCGACATGCGCGTGGTTACCGTGCGCGACGCCAAGCCCGCCACAGCCGAACAGATCCTTCAGGGTATCACCCGTGCCGCCCTCCAGACTTCGAGCTTCATCTCGGCTGCCTCGTTCCAGGAGACAACCAAGGTGCTCAACGAAGCTGCCATCAACGGCAAGACCGACACCCTCGAGGGCATGAAGGAAAATGTGATCTGCGGTCACTTGATTCCCGCCGGTACCGGTCTGAGAGAATACAACCGTCTCGTAGTTGGTTCAGCCGACGACATCAACGGCATTTACAGCACCGCCAACGAAATTCAGGATGCTGAATATGTCGAAGTCAACGAG
>JAIDXU010000266.1 GCA_029058455.1 Paramuribaculum sp. | reverse complement strand
GCCGTAGGATTGCGCAGAGTCAACGCCTCTCATCCTTTCTATCACCTTGACGGCTCAAACAACGTGATTCTGCTCACCACCGAGCGCTATCGTGAATATCCGATGGTGATACAAGGCTATGGTGCCGGCGCTGAGGTTACGGCTGCCGGCGTGTTTGCCGACATAATAAGCATCGCCAACATCCGATAAATCTTTCCATAAGTCAGAATACCTTTCGTCAAATTACCATGCTCTACTATTCAATCAATACCCCTCATATCAAAGTGTCGCTCCACGAAGCGGTGCGCAGGGGCGTAGACCCCGATGGTGGCATTTATATGCCCGAGAGGATTCCCTATATTCCGAAAGCATTTTTCAACAACATCGGCGACATATCCCTGCCCGACATAGGATATGTCGTTGCCAATATGTTGTTTGGCAGTGACATCGACTCCCCTACGATCCACGAAGTTCTAACCGGCGCCATTAATTTCGACACCCCGCTCGTTGAGATAAAGCCGCGGATATATGCCCTCGAGCTTTTCAACGGGCCGTCACACTCCTACAAAGATTTCAGCGCGCGGTTCATGGCGCAGCTCCTACACCACATTCATCATAAGGATGACAAGACCGTCAATGTGCTTGTAGCCACCACCGGTGATGCCGGCGAAGCGATAGCGCGAGCTTTCTATGGCATGGAAGGAATCAGAGTCATTGTTTTGTTTCCGCGCAATGGAATCGGGAAAGCTCAATATAGAGCCATCTCATCGCTCGGCAGCAATATCATCCCTGTTGAAGTCAACGGCTCATTTGTGGATTGTCACCGGATGGTTAAAGATGCATTTGCTGACAAGGAGCTGTCGGAAAAGCTTTCGCTGATGGCCGCCAACTCGTTTAACATAGCGAGACTTCTGGCACAGACATTCTATTTTTTCTACGCCTATGCGCGCCTGAGAAACGCGCCCGATTTCAAAGAGGATTCACGATTGGTCATATCGGTTCCGGCCGGAAATCTCGGTAGTCTTACCGCCGGCATAATTGCAAGGAAAATGGGACTGCCTGTTGACAGATTTGTTATAGCGCGCCCTGAAGGAGACTATTTTCTCGACACCTATCTCGCCACCGGCGAGGTAGATATTTCCAGCCCCACGGTGCCACCCAATTTCATCAGATTGCTCGACCTGTTTAACAACGATCACCGCGCGCTGGCTCGTGAAGTAAAGATAATCGAATTTCCCGTCAAGGAAATCAATGCGCGCATAGCGTCATCGGCTTATCCTCTTGAGCCTAATGCCGCAGCAGCCCTTATGGCTCTTGACCAAGTTATCAAACCTGATGAGACAGGCATATTTTTCGCCACCACTCATCCCGACAAATGCAAATCAGACAACGACTTCCACAACCGGTCGCGACACAACAATCTGATTACGCTTCCCGACAACTCCCATTCTCTGAAAAATTTTCTCCTTTCTTTAGATTAATAATTTCACATCATACCCTTATACCCAAAATCATGGCCAACAAAAGAGACATCAAGAAAATGATCACCACCATGTGTGAATCCTTAGCCTTCAACTGCATCATCGCTGCAGAGACAGTGCCCGGCATTGACAGCGAGGCTATGTATAAACTTGTCAATGAGATTTCAGCCCTTCAGGTAGCCGCAATCGATCGCTGCACCTTTGCTTTCGACCGCAAAGCCTCATCGTTTGCCACCCGCAAGGAATATAACACAGCTCGCCATCAGTATGTGAAAGGCGCCTATGCCGTTTTATTAAAAGACTTCAACGAAAAGGTTGTTGAAATTGTTAAGAAAATGAATGCACTGCTCCCGGAAGAACAGCGCAAAATCAACAAAGCTCTCGCTTTGGCTGATTAAACCAGTTTTACCTGAAAAATTCCCGTTAATCAATCCGCCGGGAGAAATTGAAAGATACATTTCTTCCGGCGGAGTATTTGTTTATTGCCATGAATCTCAGTTCCATAATTCTCAAACTCTTCGGATGGAAAGTCAGCATTACCGTGCCCGACTATCCCAAAGCAATTATTTGTGTGGCTCCCCATAC
>JAIDXU010000265.1 GCA_029058455.1 Paramuribaculum sp. | reverse complement strand
CGACAGGTGAGTGGAAAGCGCCGCCAACCTTGAGTTTGAGCGCACGTTTGGCACCCGCTTTGAGCAGCTGTTCGCAAGCAGCGTCGATAGCTTCCATTTCGCCTGAAATTACAATCTGGCCGGGGCAGTTGTAGTTTGCACAAACCACAACACCGGGAATTGAAGCGCAGATTTCTTCTACTTTTTCGTCGGGAAGGGCAAGCACGGCGGCCATTGTCGAGGGCTTGAGTTCGCAAGCTTTCTGCATGGCCATGGCGCGGGCATAGACGAGGCGCAAACCATCCTCGAATTTAAGAGCACCGGAGGCAACCAGGGCTGAAAATTCGCCGAGTGAATGGCCGGCTACCATATCGGGGTTGAAGTCGCTGCCGAGAGTCTTGGCGAGAATCACCGAGTGGAGGAAAATGGCGGGCTGGGTGACGCGGGTCTGTTTGAGCTCCTCGTCGGTGCCGTTAAACATTATGTCGGTGATGTTGAAACCGAGAATCCCGTTGGCCTGATCAAACATTTCGCGGGCTACAGGATTGGTGTCGTAAAGATCCTTGCCCATGCCCACAAATTGTGCGCCCTGTCCGGGGAAAACAAAAGCTTTCATAGATAAAAGTTGAAGTTATTGAAATTGGGCTGCAAAGTTACGAAATAAACCTCAACCGCCCAAATCGCGTCGGGAGGGGAGCGTTGTTAATTGAAAATGTCGGTATCGTCGGAGAGGTTGGTGAGATCGTCTTCATCATAACCCTCGCCGCCATAGATGTCGTCGTTAAACTCAAAGTCGTCGGTTGCGGCCTTGGTCTTTGCTTTGGCGTCGATGTCGTCGGTGAAATGGTCGAGGTCAACAAACTGTTTCGGGGGCTGACCAACCGACACCGTGGTCACGGGGTCCATAAGGGTTTTGTTGGTCTCGATTTTCTTCAGCTCCATGAAGAAACAGCGGTCGGTCATGTAGTCGAACACGAAAATCATTCTTTGACCCTCCTCTTCGATCAGGTCGATAAGCGAATAGTCCTCCATGAGCAGGATGTCGTCCTCGGAGTTGTCCATTCCCATATCCTCAAGTGTGATCTCCTGCTCTTTCTCCCAATTGTCGTCACAGAGGAAAAAAGAGTTCATCTGATTTTTGTCATACCCCACCGCGTCGCAGATGGCATTGCGCAACTGAAGAAATGAGGCGTCGGAGTCGATGGCTATTTCACGTTTGAAGTTGGCAACTTCATCAGAAACAAGACGAAAATTATAGATCATATTATGATTGTTAGTCGTGACATTTGTTTGATGTTGCGAAGTTAGTAATCATATATTCAATCCACCAAAAATATCTGTTATTTTTTTGATGAAAAATGATATTTGCCTCACAAACGGGTGACGGAGATGTCGGCATGAGAGGTGCCGGGCTGCATTTTTATATTGATTTTGTATTTGTCAGGATATTGAATGATGACAAATGCTCTGTTACCGACTTGTCGATGGTGAATTCGGATGCGCGCTTCATGAGAAAGTCGGAATATCGCTGCAGTTCATCCTGAGTCATATTCCTCACCCTATGGATTGCCTCAAGAAGCGATCGGGGATTGCCCGGCTCTGCCAGAAGGTAGGGATAATCATCAGCCAGAAACTCAACCGCGCTGCCGCTGCCACGGGTGCTGACTATCGGGGTGCCGAGAGAGGCGGCTTCATTCACCACAAGTCCCCAACATTCCTTGCGTGACGGTAGCAGGAGCATTGAACAACGAAGATACATATCGGTCAGTTCCTTCTTTTGCAAGAATGGAATGACTGATATATTATTATCGTCGCCTTCAGTCGATATTCCGAAGTCGGATATGAATTGCTCTGTTTTGCCTCCGGTGCCTATGAAGATATAGGGGATTGATCGGTCAGCGCGGGCTGCCGCCAAAGCGATGTCGAGACCCTTATAATCGGCATACTGGCCGACTACAAGTACGGGTGCCTTTAAATCAGGGAGGCCAGCCTCTTTGCGCAAGTTTATATTGTGAGTTACTTCGGCTGCAGATACCGAGGAGAAAGAGTAGGGGAATATCGGTGAGTTGCCTGATATACACCTAATCGATTGTGCCACCGATTTACCTGCGGTGAGGTAGCCGGAAGCTCCGGTAAGAACGGCTTTTTTCAGAGCAGCCTTGATTCCCGTGCCGAAAAAAATCTCTCCGTCAAGATTTATGAGATAACGGAGATTAAGCATCCGGCAAATGGCTATGGCACTTATTCCTGTAAATGTAT
>JAIDXU010000264.1 GCA_029058455.1 Paramuribaculum sp. | reverse complement strand
TCTTAGAACAGATTATAATGAAACGCCACTTGATAATAGCATTACTTGTTTGTGTCGCCGGTATATTAAATGCCCGCGCCGAAGAGGTGGAGACAAACAGCGCCCCTATGTTCGGAATAAAAGCAGCCTTTGATGTCAATATTCCGGGCGACTGGCATATTGACAGCGGGTCGGTAGAAATGTATCGTCAGGGCAAAGGCTTCACTTTGGGCGGCGTCTATAATGTGTATCTTGGCAAGGGGTTTTATGTTGAGCCGGGCGTGTCGTTCTTCTATGATGCATATTCCTACTTAGACTTGAAAATTAGTGATAAGGAAATCGAAACCCCATCGCTTTATAAGACAGGTTTGAGAATCCCGGTGGTTGTGGGTTATTCATTTAATCTGTCGGAGAGTTTTTCGATGCGTGTATATACAGGCCCTGAATTAAGCTGGGCTATGGGAGGTAAAATCAAGGTGAAGAACAGTGACCTTGTCGGTGATTTTCCGGATAGTCTGTTTGGCAATTCCCAGCGCAGGGTTGATTGTGCATGGAAAATCGGTGTCGGAGTTCCGTATAATGGATTTTTGATCAGTGTCGATGGTGCGATAGGCGTGACTGACTTGATGAAGAATCCCGATCTCTCATTCCGGGAAAACAGAGTCACAATAGGATTAACCTATTATTTGTAAAGCCGTCAGTCACCCGTGCTGCGGATTCACTGGATGGGAGTGGACATTTACCCACGGGTTTGCATCTGCTGTTCCAGCTGAGAGGCAGCCCACGGCGTGGGCGTTTGAAGGTAACCCCGAGTGGAACTCGGGGCGCGGCAACTATCTGATAATCAGAACCCACGGAGTGGGTGATTCAATTTCGGTCGTGGGGCTGAGACGGATGAATAAGAGGCTGGTTAGATCTTGTCGGGGTAGAGGGCGCCTAATATGTCAAAGAGCGAGCCGATGGCTTGCAGACCGCTTCCCAACATCAATACCGAGCCGTCGGAATTTAGAAGTATATAGGTCGGAAACGAATGAACATCCATAACGGTAACTAAACCATCCTGTTGCTCAAACACTTCAAAGGCCTCCATGCCTTCAATCTCATTTTCTTTGAGCAGTTTGGCGGCTTTGTCGAAACTGTTGGGCGCATCAACACACACGCCAAGCAGAGCTACCTTGTCGTGAAACAGTTTCAGTAGTTTGCTTAGGTATGGCATAGCGGACAGACAGGGGTTGCACCACGTTCCCCAGAAATCAATCAGAAGCAGTTTTCCCTCCTCCCGGGCTTTTGTGAGATAGGGTGAAAGGATATTGAGCTGTGCTTCCGAGAGTTGATAGGTCGGCAGGGTGGCGCCTTCGACCTGTGTTACTATCAGGCTGTCGTGTTCGGCATTAAATCCGTCAAGTCTATAATATGTGTCAGGTCCGGTCTGAACCAAATCTCCGAGTAATTTCAACTCTTTATATACTCTTCCGTTGACCACCTTGGGGCGATATTTCCCGAAGTCGCAGCCATATTCGTTTTTCGCTTCTATGATATGTGAGGGGGATTTTTCGTCATGCCAGGCATATTCATATATCTCAAGATTGCAACTGTCGCCTAATGCTGCCTCATAAACATTTGCGGCTGTAATATATATATTGAAATCGTTGAGAAACAGCTCTTCGGGATAGGAGTAGGTAACAACACCGCATGTTTTTGCGCGCACATCAAATTTTTTGTTGTCAATCTCAATGCTTCCGACTTTCCATGAAGGAATTGTGCCCACAGCTTTGCCACGGGCCCGCTGCATATATGTCAAAGCAGAGTCAACCGGCAAAACTATAGAGGCGTCGTTTGAAAGGTTGAGGGTGTTAAGACGTTTTAGAAACTCATAATGAACCGAATCATCCTTAATATAGAATTTATATATCAGTGTGCCCTGCAGGTTGATATATGCGCTGTCGAGTTTCGCGCTGTCAGAAGGATTATAGAACGCTTTTTTCAACCTTCCCGAATAGGCCATTGCATGTTTTGAGTCGGCTTCGATCTTTTTAATAGGTATCATCATGGGTGATGGATCGACTGCCTGCATTATCAACGAAATGCAGGAAAGGATAATGGCGGTAAGAAGTCGAGCTGTCATAATGATTATGGTATTGTCGGGCGATTATTTATCTGATTTGAGGGAGGGTTTGCGGCGGAGAGCTTTGAGGAAAGATAGCATTGAGTCGAAGTCGCGTTTGTAGACAAATCCGAGGCCTTGGGTAGTGAGTGCG
>JAIDXU010000263.1 GCA_029058455.1 Paramuribaculum sp. | reverse complement strand
ACGACAGGGTGAGCGTCAACGCATTGTGGTGTCTCACCCCTTTGCCTCATAATGCCTCATCTTGGCTTCAAGCCCGACAAAATGAGCTGATCGATCGTCTTCTCACCGAAACCAATACCGCCCGAAAGCGACTGCTGCTTCAGCTTCTCAGAGAGCAGAATTATTATAAAGAATCTCTGAGGCCCGACTTCATTGACTATTGCCTTACTAAAATCAACTCGGAATGTGAGCCATATGCAGTGCGCTGTTTCAGCCTTTATTGCGCCGTCAAAATGTGCCGCCACTATCCCGAGCTGATAGAGGAACTGCGTCTACACCTCGACATGCTGGCTCAACAGAGCCTCTCTCCGGGATTGAAATGCGCCTTGCGCAACACCCTGCGCGACATTGACAAACTCGCATAATAAAGGCACGAGGCCGCGTCGGTGATACCACCGACACAGCCCCGGCATATTTATAGAATGAGAATTAGTTTACTTAGTCAAGCGGAAGGATACAGGCAGGTAATAAGAGCAGCTAACAGGCTTACCCTTCGACTGACCGGGAATAAACTTCATGGTCTTAACAACGCGTATGGCTTCTGCATCAAGCGATTCATCAACACCCTTTTCCACTTTAGGAGAGGTGACATTACCTTTCTCATCTACGATAAACGATACCACTACGCGACCTTGCTTACCCTCTTTAAAGGCTTTTTCAGGATATACGAGAGTTTTCATCAGATATTCCATCATTGCCATTTCGCCGCCGGGATATTGCGGTATCTTATCGACTTCGGAGTCTTTCTCTACAGGGGTAAGGGGTACGGGATCAGCCACCGTAATTTTTTCAGAGGAAACATTCTGAGCGATTGACTCATTATTTGTAACTTTGTCGCCGGCATAGGCCTGAGATACGCTGTCGAGAGCCGAAGCCACCGAAGGTATTGAAACCGCTGCTACGGCTATCAGAGCCGCAGGCACGAGGGCCAGAGCGCGCAGACGCCCGCCCAATGATGATTTTGATTTGTACATCATAGTGATACGTTTTTTAAGATTACTGTGATTCAGGCTGTTGGCAAGCGACTGGAATCTACTGCCAACGGCCTTTTTTATTAATAATGTTTGATATTGTCGGAGATTGAAGCCTGACATGCTTACCGCCTCATCGGCCTGATATTCATGCACCAGTCTCAGCTCCTCGCGCATAAGCCATGCCGCGGGATTATACCATTGAAACACTATCATTGCCTGAGCAACAAGCAGATCAACATAATGGAGAGAGGAGATGTGACATCTTTCATGAGCTAAAATCACATCACGCGATTCATCAAAGTCAGCCTGACTCATAACCACATAGTTGCGCCAGCTGAAAGGAGCATATTTATCAGAATCGAGCAATATCACCTTAAGCCCGTCATATTCAATTCTTCTCCCTTTGTGAATCACGGTGAAAAGGCGCGCCATCGACACAAATGTCATAACCATCATCACCAACATGCCTAAGGAATAAATGCCTACCAGGATTTTCGGAACAAGCGATATATCGGTATCATTTACCTCTATAATCGCACTCTCCGGAGTGCCGATGTCAAAATAAACCGGCTCGGTGTGAGAAGTAATAATCAGAGGAGGCAAAGCCGGCAACAGAGGCGCAACGAGAGCTACGACATAGATCAGCAGCAACGCCGCCCGATTATAGGAGTGTTGGTTTTGCGACGCCAACGTGATCTTATAAATCAGATACATAGTCACCAGCGCCAAACCGGATATTATCGAATAAACAAAAATCTGACCCATAACACAGAAATTTATGATTTGTCACCGGATGATTTGCCACGCTCCATAAGCTCGATTATCTCGCGGAGTTCCTCCACCGAAATCTTCTCCTCGCTGGCGAGAGCCGACACCACATTTTTATAAGAATTATCAAAATAATCGCGTATCACTATTGCGAGCGAATTATTACGGAAATCCTCGCGTAGAGCCACTGCATAAAAACGGTGTGAATTACCCAAGACTTCATGAGCCACATAGCCCTTATCCTCAAGTATGCGCACCTGAGTCGACACAGTGTTGAAATGTGGGCGCGGCTCGTCGAAATGTTCCACCATCTCGCGCACGAACATAGGTC
>JAIDXU010000262.1 GCA_029058455.1 Paramuribaculum sp. | reverse complement strand
ATAGCCGTAAGCATGGCTACCGCTGTCATAATACTACGAATTTTCATGGTATGGTTTGTTGCTTCTTTGGCTGATGAAGTGCAAATATAGCTCTTTTATGTCTTGTGGTCAAAACATGATGTTGAAAATATGGCTCGGAAAAGCTTATTTCATGCAAAAGATTGCGGGTCTCGAAAACCAAACGGCCGAAATGATTGTTATGAAAGTAAAACAATAAAAATTCATCAATTATGGCTCAAGAAAAGAAATCCCGCACAAGTGCATGGCTTATAATAGGCGTGCTTGTATTAATAGTGTTATTGATCATCTGGCTCACTATCGCCGACCTCTTTGGCGACACTGATGTAGCCGCTCAGGTTATCACCACCAATATCCCTTCGATTCGCTATCTGCTCGCTTAGGGTTATTAACAGTTTAAGGAAATTTTTAAGGCGCGGAGAGCTGACAGTGTCAGTTTTCCGCGCTGTTTTCTCCGCGTTGTGCAGGCACGGCGCGGTTGTTTATATATTGTGCGAACGATGAACGGTAGGACTCCGAGACAGGAATGTAGGTGTTGCCGAACACAATGCGGTTGCGCTCTATGACCTTGATTTTGTCGGTGTTGACAATATATGAGCGGTGTACTCTCATAAACTTGTCGGGCGAGAGCGATTTCTCGAGAGCTTTTATGCTCATGAGTGTCATCACACCTTTGTCGTTATCCTCGCTGAATATTCTCACATAGTCTTTCAGTCCCTCGATATAGAGAATCGAACTGACGGGAATCTGTATGAGCTTGTATTCGCTTTTCACTATTATATGGGCGGGATAGCGGGTCTTGTCGGCGGTGACAGCTTCGCCGGACTGCTGCTCCGGGTCGCGGTCGGCCTCTGAGCGCCACACGGGAGCGATTCGCATGGCTTTGTTGGCCGAATTGAGAAATTCCTCATAGCTCACCGGCTTGAGCAGATAGTCGAGCGCGTTGACTCTGAACCCCTCGAGGGCATAGTTGTCGTAGGCGGTTATGAAAATCACATGGGTGTGGGGCGAGATGATGTGGGCAATATCCAGTCCGCTGAGCCCCGGCATGTTGATGTCGAGAAACACAAGCTCGATGTCGCTGTGAAGAATTGCGCGTATGGCATCGGTTGCGGTGTTATAAGTGCCTGCATTGGTGAGAAAGGGTGTGCGATCGATATATGAGGCTATGAGATTGGCGGCGAGAGGCTCGTCGTCAACCACGCAACATTTCAAAGGACGCTGGCTGAGGTTGGTCATTTGCTTAGGGTGTTAGAGATAGAGAGTCGTGTGGTGATATGTTCCGGAGCCGGCTCGGCTTTTTCCGAATAGTAGGGGGCGAGAGGCACTTCGAGAGTGGCTTTGAAGCTCTGGCTGTCGCTGACTACCGAGAGAGTGGCCGTCTTGCCGTAGATAAGTTGCAGACGACGCCTGAGATTGTTGAGCCCTATGCCTCCGTCGGCTTTTTCCGACTTTTTTATGGTGTTGATGGCCGGGTGCGCAACCGGGTTGGATGTGTGACACACAACGGTGTTGGTGGCTCGTGAGGCTATTATCGAGATGATGATCGGGCCGGGGGCTGCCAATCCGTGTTTAAACACATTTTCGATGAGGGTTATAAACAGCAGGGGGGTGATTCTCCAGTCGCCGCAGCCGTCATCATCGAGAGTGAGCGATATGCGCGAGGGATCGGACATGCGCAGCGACTGAAGTTCCACGAGATGGCGCACAAAATCCAGTTCGCGGCGCAGGGTGACGGTTTCGCCCCGGTTGTCATATAGGGTGTAGCGCAACAGGTTGCTTAACTCGTGAAGCGACGATTGCGCTTTCTTGGGCGAGATGTCGATGAGGGCGTAGATGGAGTTGAGGGTATTGAAAAGAAAATGGGGATGAAGCTGTGAGCGGAGCGATCTCAGCTCGTCGGTGCGCTGGGATGAGATAGCTTCCTGAGTCTTGTTATCCTGCTCGATCCATCTCTGCGACATTCTTATGGCGGTGCAAAGCGCTATCACGAGTATTATCATGATCATGTCGCGCAATATCATTGTGAGATGTTCAAGCTCAAGCCCGGGTGAGAACGGTTTGATTTTATATACCGCCCAGCTTGCAAGCTGACACAAGGCGAGCATCGCTATCAGCACTCCGAAATTGATCGACACGAAAGTCAGAAAGCCGTGTCTGCGGTCAAGGCAGCGCGGCGCTATGATATAATAGTTGAGGTAGAACACTCCGAGATAGATTATTGCGCGGAGGTAGACTACCGTGGGCGCCGTTCCGAAAAACGACACGGCGGTGAGCATTTCCGGAAACACACACAATATCGCTATGACGATAAGATGTATGAGTAGGTCGGTGAGCCGTCGGAGTGTGTTTTTGGGGGTTATTGTCATTAAGGCGCGGGGTCAGGCGAGGAGACTGAGGAAAAGAGATGAGATCGACATGTAGATTACCATGCCGATAATGTCGTTGGTGATAGAAATAAAGGGGCCTGTGGCGAGGGCGGGATCGATTTTGAAGCGCTCGAGGGTGAGGGGCACGAATGTGCCGAACACCGAGGCAAACAATACCACGGCGAGAAGCGACAGAGATACGGCTATGGTGGTGACCTGATGGGCGGAGCCGAGTTTCAGGAAGTTATAGCCGAACACAAGCAGCGAGATTATGCAGCCGTTGATAAGACCCACACCAAGCTCCTTGAAGAGCTGCTTGCCGGAGTTGCGCAGGTCGAGGGTGCCGTTGGCAAGACCCTGCACAACGATAGCGCTCGACTGGGTGCCGACATTACCGCCGGTTCCGCCGATGAGGGGAATGAAGAGCGCCAGAGTGGGGTCGGCTGTGAAACCCGACTCAAAGTTGCCGAGAATCAGAGAGTTGCCGATACCGCCCAACATGCCTATGAGCAGCCACGGCAGACGCGCTTTGGTTTGGGTGAAAAGCGTGTCATCGGTTTCTACGTCGCTCGAAAGACCTGATGCCAACTGATAGTCTCTTTCAGATGATTCACGCACCTCGTCCATCACGTCGTCGACGGTGATGCGGCCTAACAGACGGCCTATCGAGTCGACCACGGGCATTGCCACAAGGTCATATTTTTCGAAGTCGAGGGCCACCTCATCGATGGGTGTGTCGGCTTTGACCGACACGGGAGTTTCCTCCATCACATGTTTTATTTTCGACACCGAGGGGTGGGTGATGAGCTTTTTGAGCGGAAGCACACCTTTGAGTTTATAATCGTTGTCGACCACATACACATAATAGATTTCATCCATATCCTCGGCCTGCATCCTCATCTGCTTGATACATTCCGGCATACTCCAGTTTTCATTGACCACGATCATCTCGGTGCCCATAAGGCCGCCGGCGGTGTCGTTGTCATATTTCAGGAGGTCGATAATGTCGCCGGCCTGTTCAACGTCGTCGATGTGTGACAGAATCTCGTCGCGGTCTTCCTCGTCGAGTTCCTGAATAATATCTACGGCGTCGTCGGTGTCGAGGTGTTCGATGAACTGCTTGGCGATATCCTCGGCGGGCATTGAGCTGAGCAGCTTGCGGCGGTCCTCCTCGTCAAGCTCCATCAGCACGTCGGCGGCTATGTCGTCGTCGAGCAGTGAAAACAGAAATTCCGCCTCCTCGAGGTCGAGACTCTGATAGAGCTCGGCTATCTCGGCGGGGTGGAGTTCGGCCAGCTCGCGGTTGGCGGCTTCGGTGTCGCGCTCGGCCACTATGCGGCGGATGTTCTCTATGTCATTGTGGGTAAACTCTTTCATTGTTGCCGACGGGTTGAAGCTACGAGATTGGTCAATTCAATAAACTGAGCCACCGAGAGCTGTTCGGGGCGCATGGAGAGGAGGGGATGATCGGTGGGCGGGGGAGTTGCAGTGCCCCATAACGGGCGCAATGAGCTGCGCAACATTTTGCGGCGCTGACCGAAGGTGGTTTTCACAACCTGTTTGAAGAGGCGCGGATCGGTGCCGAGGTCGGTGACATCGTTTCTCACCAGCCTTATCACGCCGCTCTTGACCTTTGGAGGCGGGTTAAACACATGCTCGCTGACGGTGAACAGATATTCGGCGTTATACCACGCCTGAAGCAATACGCTCAGAATACCGCGGGTCTTGTTGCCTTCGGGAGCGGTGATACGCTCGGCCACTTCTTTCTGGAGCATACCCGAGCAGCACACTACCCTGTCTTTGAAGTCGAGAATGTGGAAGAAAATCTGTGAGGAGATATTATAGGGATAATTGCCAATGACGCATATAGGTTCCGGACCGGGGAAAAGCTCGTTGAGGTCGGTGGTGAGAAAATCACCCTCTATTATTCTGCCCTCGCTTTCGAGCTGCGGAAACCGGTTTTTGAGGTATTCCACGCTCTCATGGTCGATTTCTATGACTGTAACATCATGGCCCGCTTCGAGAAGAAAGCGGGTAAGCACACCCATGCCCGGACCAACTTCCACCACTCTCAGCCCCTTGTAGGGGAGCAGTGTGTCGGCAATTCGGCGGGCTATGTCGGTGTCGGTCAGAAAATGCTGGCCAAGAGCTTTTTTGGGTTTAACCTGCGCCATCAGTGTGAAATTTGAATTACAAAATTACACAATTTTTTCAAAACCCGGGTGGTAGTAGCGGCGCGATTGTTAGCGCCGCTACAATTCTGTCGGTTGTTGATATTCCCGGGGCAGGCGTGGGGAATCACGCCGTTTTTATTCTTATTTTTTGAGCAGAGAGATGGTGGTGGAGTCACCGGCAAATACCGAATAGAGACCCTGGGGCTCCTGAGCGGGGTCGCCGGTATAGGGATCCCATTTCTGCCATGCGTCGGCGTGGGGAGGAACAACGTCGCCGCCCCATGCCCAGAAGTTGCAGCCGTTGACCATAGATGTTGTGTCGACTATCGAGAAGATAAACTCATAGAATTTGTCGCGTGAGCCGGTGGGTGTAGTCACGGCGAACCGGCCGTTTTCGCGGGGATAACCGAACTCCTCGATTACCAGAGGACGGCGGCCGGCAAGGGCATCGCTGTGGTCTTTGATATACTGATATGAGTAGGCGATCGATTGGTCGATGTCGCCGTCGGGGTTGGTTTTCGAAGCCCAGCCCCAGTTATAAGGCCAGATGTGGATGTTGGCATAGTCGATGTCGGGATAGGTGTGGATACGGGTCCAGAGATCAAGGTCTCCTTCACATCCGATATAGCCTTCGCTGCCGGTCGATACAAGGTGGTTGGGGTCAAGGCTCTTGATAAGCGAGGCGGTTGAGGTAACCCACTCATAGAAGCTTTCTTTGGTGACCGAGTCTCTGGCAAAAGCACGGGGCTCGTTGGCAACCTGCCATGACATGATGGCGGGAGATTCGGAGTAGGGTTTGCCGGTGATTGAATTGGTGCGGCCTACAATTTTTCTTACATGGTCGGCAGCCATTTTCTTGGCTGAGTCGTTGGTTACGAACTGAGCTACATAGTCGCAATAGTTGTTATAGCCGTCGATAGCAGGAATGAGGGCTTTGCCTTTACCGGCCCACTCGAGATATGTGCTATAGCCGCCGCTCCATTCCCATGAGTTGTTGAGATAGAGCACTGCTTTCATGTCTCTCTTTTCAAGCTCGGCGAGCAGGAAGTCGAGACCTTCGAGAATGGTGTCGTTATATACGCCGGGAGCGGTCTGAAGCACCGGCATTATGTGGCAGGGAAGATCGTCATCGCCCTCGCCGGCACCGGCAAGGATACGCAGGTTGTCAATGCCGAGGCTTTTGAGTGTGTCGAGTTCGGCTATGAGACGGGCGCGATCGCCACCCTGACCTTCTGAGCCGAGAATTGCGGCATACCACATGTTGGCGCCTTTATATTTATAAATCGAATCGCCGATCATGAAGTTGCCGTCGCTCACTGTTACAAACTGAGGAGCGTCGTCAGAAGCTGATGCTGTTTCGGCATTGCGTGTGCAGCAGATTGAGGCTGCCGACAAAAAAGCTGTTAACAAGCAGATTGCAGGTGAAAGTTTCATGGTTGAAT
>JAIDXU010000261.1 GCA_029058455.1 Paramuribaculum sp. | reverse complement strand
AATCATTATGACACCGAAAAAAGCGATAGCAGCATATATATTGACTGTTATAGTTTTCTTGCTGGGAGCTTTCTCCTTGTATAATAATCTTGAGCCACAGTTAAACGATGCAAAAAAGGCGATTGATGAAGGTGAGACATTAGTATTAGAGAAAGATATAGACCAAAAGAAACTGTCTGACAGATTATATAATGGTGGTTATCTTGATAACCACTCGGACGCAGATTTTGTAGCTTCACGCATAAAAAAAATAATGAATGAGAAGGGGTCGCTCCCTAATTTAGGCTCCCTGTTAAAGCCTGAGTTCAAAGTCACGGCAGACAAAGCGTCAACTTTTGGGGGAGAAGACTTTCAGAGCCGCATTAAAAGTGACCTATATAAGCTTGGTGTCGCTGATGAAGCAAATAATATTATCAATTACAGGAAGTATGTTGACAGACAGCTCCCTGATTCGGCTGTAGCGCTTATATCCGTAAAGGTAAAAAATGCGAAAGGAGTCAAAGACACAGTCGGAGGAATCCCCGTAAGGATTATGCAATACATGGTGTATCAGGATGCTAAAGGAAACGATAGCATTGCAACGGACACCATGGGAATTAAGCTTACCAAAGCGTCAGGGATGGTATCGTTTAAGGTTAAGAAAGGGGGCTTTTACAGTGTGCTCCCCATTAAAAAGGGATTCCAATACGGGCGTGAGAAAGGAACAGCCAAAGGAGCCTTATCCGAAAATTTGAATATCTCGTTCGCCCAAAGGCCACACGTGCTTACGCTGTTGTCTCCGCAGGCCTTTTCGAATCTTAAATATGATCGGACTTTGGTGGTCCGCAATCCGGTCGAGTTTAAAGACTCCCTCATCAGTATGGCAGCGGCATTTATATTAGGATGGGGTGTCTTCTTTCTTTTCATTTTTCAGCTTGATAAGAAATCCGGCACCTGCAGTGATTATTTGCTGATTATCGCCCTTATGATAATCTCAGGCATCGGATTATTGACTAGTTATGGTATATGGAATCCACTTACTGATACATTATATGGTTCTGTCATGACTAGTGGTCTTCTTATAGGGTTAGTCGCAATGGCAGCAATTACTCTCGTTAACTATGCAAAACTTGATGCGCGTCTTTCATCAAGTAAATGGTGGATTCTTAGAAATTACGGGTGGACAGTATTAGCGGGAGCATTCGGATTGCTCTGTATGTTATATTTTTTCGGTACCGGGCCGGAAGGGAGTGATGCAAAAGTTAATCTTTTCGGATTTCAACCCAGTGAAATTTCACGTGTTTTGATTGTGATTTTCATTGCATGGTTCTTTGCGCGTAAAGCAATGCTCATTCAGGATTTCAGCCAGCGTCTTACGCAGCGGACCTTCCTCAGGCAGCTGTCCACAATCTCATGGATTCTCTTCGGCATGATGGTTCTTATGGGTGCCTATATGGTTTTAAGTGATATGGGGCCTGCATTGGTAGTGCTTATATCGTTCATCCTGATCTATTCAATGGCGCGCCGGGATTTCGCACAGTTATTGTTAGGATTAATGACTTTTACAGTATTGATGTTAGGCACACGCTGCCTTAGCACTTCTCTTGCAATCCTGTTGCCAGCGGCCGCGATATGGTTCGCAGGCTGGGGGATGTTGTGGTTCCATAAGGATAAGCAAATATATGAAAGTGCTATTTTACTCAACTTTGTAATTTTAGTATATTCCTTAGCCGGAAGGATATTGGATGCAGTCAACCTGCACGACCTTGCCGACCGATTCAACAACAGAACGGACATGGCATGGGGCGGCGTATGGGATAACGATGTATTAGGTGGAGATCAGGTGGTGCAGGGAATCTGGAGTATGGCAACGGGTGGGCCTACCGGCTTAGGACTCGGTAATGGAAGTCCGGCAATAGTCCCGGCAGGTCATACTGACATGATTTTCACCACGATTGGCGAAATGCTTGGCCTTGTCGGATTGGTACTTGTTGTACTCTGTTTCTTCGTAATCGTTCATCGTTCTCTCTTGATCGGTCGCAGGGCTGGTTATGCGTTCCCATTCTATTTAGCTACAGGGATAGGAATTGTCACCGGCATTCAATTTCTGGTAATTGTTGCCGGGTCTATCGGACTGCTTCCACTTACAGGTGTAACATTGCCATTCCTTAGTTATGGCCGCGTTAGTTTTATTATATCGTTAGCCTCTTTTGGCTTTGTAGTATCGATATCAAGGCTAAGAGCAAACGAAATTCAACGAAAATATACCTACTCATTTAATGGCTCTATAGTAGCTTGTTCCGGATTATTTTTGCTCATCGCTGTCATCTTATTAGGCGCATCGGCAAGATATCAGATATTGTTGCGTGGAGAGACATTGATAAGACCTGCCTATGTTACAAATATGGAAGGTGCACGAATTATCGAATATAATCCGCGAATTGGTCTAGTGCTTCGCAAACTCGAGGCTGGTAATATATATGACCGCAATGGTCTGCTTTTGGCAACAAGTAGCATACAAGAACTTGAAGCTGCCAAAGACAGTTTAACTGCGTACGGTGTGACAGACAAAATGTATGAGAAAGAGCACATCAAGCCCAAACGTCGTTACTATCCATTCGGTGACCACACTCTCTTTATGCTCGGCGATTACAACACTCTTAAGGTCTTTGGATACTCCTTAGGCAACCCAATTGGATATTTGGCAGAGGCAAGGCATTTAGGTGATCTCCGCGGTATCGAAATCAGGACCTTCCCAAAAGAATTGTCGGCAAAAAAATATAAGCAGAACAGGTTTACTGTTGAAACGGAGCATACATTCTATCTTTTAGAACATGATTACAGTAATCTTCTAAATGCAGGGTTCCTCAATGATGGTATAGAGCGCAATCCTGTCATTGAGGCGCATAATGCCAGTAGAGCAAAGAGAGATATGAAGCTAACAATTGATGCAAGATTACAGATGGAACTTCAGAATAGGCTTGCGGCTGCTATTAGTAACGATAAAGATTTGAAACATAGGAATCTGCTGAGAGCCTCCGTTGTCGTGCTTGATGCTAAGAATGGTGACCTGCTATGTTCAGCCAATTACCCGCTCCCTAATCAGGATTCAATCTTTAAGTTGAATGACCTTAAGATCTACGGAGACATAGCTTTTGAGAATAAGAAATCGAGAAATCACCAGCCCATCACAGAGCGCGACTTAGGCTTGACATTCCAAACGCAACCCGGTTCCACCGCTAAGATTATGTCAGCTATGGCGGGATTCAAGAAATATGGTACTGATGTTACGAAGGTTACATATAAGGTGCATCCTGAAGAAGCTATTGAAAGTGGTGAGCCGTTTGCTGATGGTAGGCACTATATTACTATCGGAGAGGCAATAGTGAAATCCTCAAATAATTATTTTGTAAACTTGGTGCACGACAAGGATCTTTATCCACAGCTCGATAGCATATATACAACCGTAGGTGTACGCGTATATCCCGATAGTAACTAACGTGAGTTCGATATAAGCATACAGACATTCAATAATAAAACAATCAGCCATTTAGTATCAAACTAAGTGGCTGA
>JAIDXU010000026.1 GCA_029058455.1 Paramuribaculum sp. | reverse complement strand
GGTTTGAGACGCGCCACCGCCACCGTGGTCTTCAGCATACCGAACACAACGGTGGCATTCAAGCCGTTTACCTCGGTTACTCTGCCAGCCTGACCCTGACCATCGAGTTTCACAGCCATGCCTGCCTTTATTTCAGTTTTTTCCTCAGGCTTTGAGGCAGCTTGGGCATTTGCGTTTTTGCGCGCCCTGCGTGGCACCTTCATCAGCAGAGGGGGATGGTCGGCAGCGGCCGTCGTATCGACATGCTCGCGCGCCACACGGTCTTCTCTCAACTTGCGGCGAGCTTCAAGAGTTTTTTCTCTTTCAGCCTGAGCCTTGCGGATTTCGCTGACCGTACGCTCGATAGTAGCGTTGGCCGAGTCGATGATATGTTTGGCCTCGGTGTTTGCCTCCTCGATTATCTCACGGCGCTTCTGGCGCAAGGTCTGAGCGTCAGACTCATATTGCTGAAGAATCTCATCAAGCTTTTTCTCTTTTACTCTTATCGAGTTGCGCTTATTGTCCCAATAGCGTCGGTCGCGGGCAATGTCGAGCAGATACCTGTCCATCTTCACATAATCGCTACCGACTATCTCCTGAGCCATCTCGATGATCTCGGCAGGGAGACCGGTATTACGTGCAATTTCTATGGCAAAGGAACTTCCGGCAGTGCCGACCACGAGTTTAAAGAGCGGCTTCATCTCTCTGCGATCATAAAGCATCGAACCGTTTACGAGGCCGGGAGTTTCTTCGGCAAACCGTTTCAGATTTTGGAAATGGGTGGTTATAACGCCCCACACACCGTTTTGATTGAGACGGAAAAGAATGGCCTGAGCAAGGGCACCGCCTATCTGAGGCTCTGTTCCCGCTCCGAATTCATCAATAAGCACAAGCGATTTCCTCCCTCCGGAAGCAATGAGACGCTTCATGTTGCGGAGATGTGAGGAATAGGTTGACAGGGCATCCTCAATGCTCTGATCATCACCTATATCAATGAAAATATCCTCAAATATGCCGGCACATGAATTTTCATAGAGCGGCGGAAGCAAACCGCACTGAATCATATACTGCACCACTCCCACGGTTTTAAGCACCACCGACTTACCGCCGGCATTAGGGCCTGAAATAACGAGAATGCGATTGGCGGGATTGAGTGTAATATCAAGAGGCACAACCTCTTCACCCCTGCTCTCAAGAGCGGCAAGCATTACCGGATGACGGGCGTGATACCATTCGAGATCGGGTTCAGACGATAGTCGCGGCATTTTGCCTCCAACCTTAACGGCATATCGGGCTTTGGCATGAATAAAATCAAGCTGACCTATAACCGCCGCCATCTGCAGCAGGCCGGGAATATGAGGGCGTATAAGCGAAGCGGTAGCGATGAGAATACGATTGATTTCACGGCGCTCCTCCATTTCAAGCTCGCGCATACGGTTGTTAACCTCAACGACTTCGGCCGGCTCGATAAATATGGTTTTGCCGGTGGCCGATTCGTCATGAACAATGCCGGGCATTTTGCGCTTGTGCATTGGCGAAAGGGGAAGCACCAGACGGCCGTCGCGCATGGCTGGTGTAGCCGAGCTGTCAATTATACCCTCTTCAACGGCGCGCGCCATAACGCGACGCAACACCGACGAAGCAGTGCCACCGAGCGCCTGTTTGCGGCTGCGAATCGACGCCAGTTCAGCCGAAGCGCTGTCTTTAACCTCGGCGTTGCGGTCAATCACACTGTCGATTGCGGATATGACCATTGGAAAAGTGGTAAGCTGTCTCACCGTTGCGTCAAGCTCGGGATAAAGCGAAACTCCCTCCTCATTACGAAATCGCGCAAAAAACTTATCAAGTCGGTCGACCATTCTCAAGGTCGACATTAGCCTGTAAAGCTCGCGCGATGTGAGCAGGGTGCCTTCAGGTTTGATTGACGCAAGCATAAGTTCGAGATTGTCGGTAGAACCCAATGGAAGCTCATCATCTCCTTCTATCACCGTAAGCATCTGAGCTGTAGCCTTCAGACGATTCTCCACCTCGGAAGCTTCAGGGCTAAATGCCATTATGTCGACACAATCACGCCCCATGGGTGTGAGGCAAAGCGATTTCACCTCACCTCTTATCTTTGCGAAACCTGTCTTTTCTTCAAATTTATCGGGATATATCATTTTGTCATTCAATCATTTTATTATCTCAAATCCACTACAAAGATAGCAAAAATAATGCCTGAGAAAGCTTATAGGGCAAAAAAATCAATTTTTAACAACCAAACGTCACAGCTGAATGTTATAATTACAGAAACACAAAAAACTCAAATTCAACTAAAACACATTTATCATGAAAGCTCTTAATCTAAACTATTTCGGACACACCAAAGCGTGGTGGGTAGTATTACTCGTAGGTATCCTATTGATTATCGGCGGTTTTGCATATTGGTTCTGGCCTATGGCCGGATATGCAGTAGCCTCTCAGATTTTCGGCTGGCTTCTTGTTCTGGCCGGCATTGTGCAACTCTGCGTCAGCGCAGGACCCAACCGCGGCAAAGGCTGGGGATGGTGGCTCGCAGGTGGTGTCATAGATATGTTTATCGGCTTCATGATGGTAAGGTCGATTGTTCTTTCCGAAGCTGTGTTCCCCTACTTCATCGCTCTGATATTTATTTTCTGGGGTATCGCAGCTCTCTGCAACGCAGTTAAAAACTCAGGCCGACGTTATTGGTGGGTTTCAATGGTCAACGGCATCCTGATGTTGCTTATCGGTTTCCTCTTTATCGAAGCCGGTTGGGTAGCCAACATGATGATGACCTCGTTCCTCACCGCTCTTGCCTTTATCTACTGGGGCTTCTCGATCGCAATGTTCAGCTATGATATGCGACCCGTTAAAGAGTAACAAGATGACCTTACTTATAGACAACTAATATTTTTCCGACGGCAGGGAGTCACACTCAAGTCTCTTTGCCGTCGGAAATTCTTTTGGCTGACAAGAATAAAACCGCTGACTTTACAACCCGAATTTT
>JAIDXU010000260.1 GCA_029058455.1 Paramuribaculum sp. | reverse complement strand
CCTCGAAGAAGGCCTTGAGAACTTCGCCGGCTGTGCAGTTGTTGTGAGCCACGACCGCTGGTTCCTCGACCGTATCTGCACCCACATTCTCTCGTTTGAGGGTGACGGCAATGTGGTGTTCTATCAAGGCACCTATTCCGAATATGAGGACTACAAGAAAGCTCAGAACGGCGGCAAAGAGCCTCCCCGCCGTCGCTACCGCAAGCTGATGGAATAATATTCCCCCATAAGAAGAGAGTCAGGAGATAAACCCCGCAAAGGAATTTATCTCCTGACTCTCTTTATGTTGTAATGAGGTTAATGGGCGTCGAGCCAGTTGGTGGCGATGCCCGATGAAACTTCGAGACTCACCTTGCCTGAATAGGCCTTTGACATTTCTTCAAGCACCATAGGCTGGAGCACCGGCAGCTCCTCGGGCTTGACATTGAATATCAATTCGTCATGAACCTGCATTATCATTCTCGACTTTAGATTCAGCTCTTTCATTCTGCGGAAAATCGCCACCATTGCCACCTTGATGATGTCGGCGGCCGAACCCTGAATAGGCGCGTTGACGGCATTTCGCTCGGCGTAGGCCCTCACCGTGGCGTTGCGCGAATTAATGTCGGGCAACATGCGCCGGCGCCCCATTACGGTGGTGGCATAGCCCTTTTCACGGGCGGTGTTAACAGAATTGCTTATATATTCACTGATATGCGGATAGGAAAGAAAATATCCGTCGATCAGCATCTTTGCCTCGGCGCGCGGAATACTCAATCTTTCCGAAAGACCGAAAGCCGATATTCCATAAATTATACCGAAATTGGCTGTCTTGGCCTTACGGCGCATATCGTCTGACACCTCATCGAGAGGCACATGATAGATCTTGGCGGCTGTGGCGCGGTGAATATCCTCACCATGTCTGAAAGCCTCGACCATATCGGGATCGCCCGACAGATCGGCCATCAGTCTCAGTTCGATCTGAGAATAGTCGCAACTCATAAACAGGTCGCCGGGGTCTGACACGAATGCGCGCCTGATTCCTCGGCCGTCGTCGCTTCTCACCGGTATGTTCTGAAGATTGGGATTGGTCGACGATATGCGCCCGGTTGCGGTTACAGTCTGATTATAGGTAGTGTGAATCTTGCCGGTAGCGGGATTGATAAGTGCCGGCAAAGCATTGATATATGTGCTGAGCAGTTTTCTCAGACCTCGCTGCTTCAATATCAGATCAACGATGGGATAGCGGGAAGCATAGCGCGAGAGGATCTCCTCGGTCGTTGAATAGGAGCCTGTTTTCTTGGTGCGCTTGGCATTTTCGTCGATTTTGAGTTTTTCGAAAAGCACCTCACCAACCTGAGAAGGTGATGAGAGATTGAAAGTGCAGCCGGCCATTTCATAGATTTTCTGCTCTATGAGATTGATACGCGCGGTCATCTCGCTCGAGAGCACCGCCAACGCCTCAGTGTCGATTTTCACACCTGTAAACTCCATCTCGGCGAGCACCTGAATCAACGGCAGTTCAACCTCCTCAAACAGTTTCACTATCTGCTCACCCTCAGAGGCCAGAGCTTCGGCGAGAGGTTTTCTGAGCATAAGGGCGGCACGGGCGCGGCGCACGGCCTGAATCGGGGTGACGGGGCGTTTCTCATCCTTGTTGCCCTCCTCGTTGTCAGGAGAATAATTGGCATGGAGATAGAACAGTGTGAGCTGAGGAAGCTGATGTTTCTTCTCCGGATTGATAAGATAGTGGGCCACCGAGGTGTCAAACCACGGAGCGGTCATTTCAAGCCCGGCGGCTCGGAGGGTCACATAGTCGCGTTTCAGATCATGACCTGTTATAACAGTCTTTCGGTCGTAAGCACAGAGCAACGGTCGCAGAACCTCAGCCACCTCCGGCGAATATTCCACAAAATAGAGTCGGTCGGCCGAGAGCGCCAAAGCCACACCCTTTATCTTTGCCGAGACAGCCTCATCGCCGGTAGCGGCAAGACATACACCCACCGCCTCGCTTTGGAGGGCTTCACCGACAATCTCACCGAGCTTCGCCACATCGTCAGCTGTAAGAGTCTCAAATGTGATGTCGGTGGCGGCTGAAACTTCAACAGCTGCCGGCAGATCGAAAAGCGACCCCATGCCGAAATCATCAACCGGCGCGGCAACAGGTTTCTCGGCCTTTGTTTCGCTTCCCGCAGGCAGACGTTTGAGCATGGTGTTAAACTCAAGCTCCTTGTATATCTCCCTCAACTTGTCATAATCAGGCTCCTCACGGGTAAAGCAACTCGGACACACGCCCTCGGGCAACGGCACTGAGGTGCAGATGGTGGCCAGAAACTTGGAGTCGAGTATCTGCTGAACATTGTTCTCGATCTTTACTTTAAGCGCACCTTTAAGCTCCGACACATGCTCTATGAGATTTTCCACCGAGCCGTAGGTGGCAATGAGCTGCACGGCTGTTTTTTCTCCAACGCCGGGACATCCGGGAATATTATCGACCTTATCCCCTTCGAGTGCAAGCAGATCGATTACCTGCAACGGAGAGCTCACACCGAACACCTCGCACACTTCGGCGGGTCCTCTGAGTTCGAATCCTCCACCTTTGGAATTGGGCCGATACTGCACCACGTTTTCATTCACCAACTGCGCATAATCCTTGTCGGGCGTCATCATATAGGTGAAAAAGCCTTGCTCCGACGCCTCTCGGCTCAGTGTACCGATCACATCATCAGCCTCATAGCCTTCACATTCCACCATTCTTATGCGATAAGCCTCAAGTATCCTTTTGATATAGGGAATAGCGGCGGTGATATCCTCGGGCTGCTTCTCGCGGTTGGCCTTATAAGCCTCAAACGCCTCGTGACGGAAAGTGGCTCCGTGGGGCGGGTCGAAACACACGGCTATGTGCGAGGGATCTTCCTTGCGCAGAAGTTCGTCGAGGGTGTTGCAGAATCCGAATATCGCCGAGGTATTGAAACCCGACGAAGTTACTCTTGGCGAGCGGATCAAGGCATAATAGGCGCGATAGATAAGCGCATAAGCGTCAAGCAGAAAAAGGCGCGGTTGCTGAGTGTGTGGCATTGGTGAGGATTATAGGTTAGAATTTACGGAATTTCAAAATTGTGTGGTCAGGTTTGCGGAGCACAAGGGTATGACTGTCGAGTGTCTCGACCTCAAACACGGCTGTCAGCGGGGTTGACTGCTCAATGCCCCACATTCCCAGCCAACTCCCTTTTTCCGGGAAATTGAGGGTGAGTAGTTTAGCCTCCTTGTCATAAACCATATTACCCCCTATCATGGCACCCCCGCTCGAGGTCAGGTCAACCACCCGCGAGGCAAACGAATAATATCGGCCGGTAACTTCCCTGACATTTCCGTCGGGACTGACAATTTCCATGAGTTGCCACTGGGCCTCGAGATCGCGGTCGTAGCTGAACCTGAAACTACATCCGGAAGTCACGGCCATTATCAGCACCACCGAAAGCATTACAAGCCTTCTGACATTACGGCAGGAATTGTTGAGTTGATTTATCATAGCGGTATGCGATCTCTTTATTATTTAAAAATTCCCGAACGGCTGATGGTAAGACTCGCGCCGAAGCTGTGACCGAGCAGATGGCCGCGGTCAACACCCACAGCCACGCGTGCTTTCCATCCCGGCAACCGCGCCGATCTCACTCCCGCTTCAAAGAGCATATTGAAATTGCTCAACACCGTTGGAAGGGGATGTTTATATGTGCCCCAGCCCCGGGTATAGCTCATAATAATGCGGTAGTCGAGCCACTCGAGCGGACTTCCCTCCATCGCAAAATGGTGGGTCTTGATACGGTTGCATTTAAACGATATGGCGCTGTCGGAATAATATACCGGAGAAATCACCATAGGATTTCCGATACCCATGCCCCAATGCTGCCAGCCGCGATAGTAAGCATGGTTGTAGTAATCGTCGCGACCGCTCACCTGAGTAGGCACAAGGTCGGTCTTATCCCAATACACCGGGCCACTCTGGTCGCAGGTGTTGAGATATTCATACACAAAAGTGCTGACAAACCGGTTGCGGGGCAATTTCGCTTCCACACCCCAAAGGCCGTCTTTCCACGGATATTCCCAGAATATCATCGACTGAACGTCGAAATAGTGCAGCCAGTAAAGACCGATAGCCCAGTCGGAAGATGGAGTGAAATTAAGCCGTGCGCTCCACTCCCCCACATGGTTTCCGGTTATATTGGTCTGATCGACCTTCGGGCTGTCATCACCGCCCGACATAGGTATCAGCACCTTGAAGAAATCCTTGACGCCGTTGGGGAAATTGACCACAACGCTGTCGCCAATCATCACCTTGCCGCCAAACTGAGCCGCATTGTCGAGACCAAATTCCAGCTCCAAAGGAAACTTGTCGGGGCGACCTATCCTGAATCTTATGCCTTTGGAATGAAAAAGCACATTCTTATTATACATTCCTATGGTGTCGGCAGCGGTTTTCTGCCATCGGGAATCGCTGAAAATACCATAACTGAAATAGCCTTTCAATCCCCACCATCCGTTAAATCCCGGCACATTGAGATAGCGCGGCATTTCGATTCTCAACTGAGGTATCGGAAGAGAATTGCCCGAAAATACCATATCGCCCGTGGATAGGCGCTGATTCACAAGCCGGTCATGAAATATTCGGCTGCCCAGACTCACCTCAAAGGCTCGGTAGGCGCCCGCCACATATAGCTGACGGGCGAGAAAAGGCGCCTCACTGCGCCACGAGCCCACAAGATCGGCGCCGAAGCCCCATTCCACTCTCTTGGTGCCGAGGGGTATCTTTTTCTCTATTTCGGCTCTTACAAAACCTTCATTTTTCTTTGCCGAGCCAAGGCCGTAGCGGTTGGCGGTAAGCCAGAACGGAGTATGCTCGCCCTGAGACAGCGACAGCTCGGTCTCTACCTCCCACTTCACTCCGGAGAGAAACCGACTGTTTTCGTTCTCCTCGGCATTAGCCACTAAATTTGCTGTCAAAGCGGCCAGAACACCGGCACAAATCATCTTAAATCTTTTCACATCTTCTGAAATTTAGTGGGACTCATACCGGTGAGGTGCTTGAAATATTTGCCGAAAGATGACTGACTCGTGAAATTGAGATCATAGGCAATCTGCTGAACATTCTTACCCGAGAATCTCAGCTGACTCTTTGCCTCTATTATCACATATTCATCTATCCATTCGGCGGCACTCTTTCCCGATGCCTGTTTCATGAGCATGGAAAGATATTTGGGCGAGATGAAAAGCTTTGAGGCATAGAACGCCACGCTACGCTCACGCTTGAAGTTCTCATGCACCAACCTTATGAAATCACGCACATAGGTAGTGCGTCGCCCGGGCATTTCATCCCGTTCCTCCAGCGGCAGACGATTGTGGCCAAACTGCATCATCTGATAGAGTATAGCAGCTATCAGACACCGCGATATGTTTCTGAGATAGAGAGTTTCGCTATTGGTAACCGTATTAAGATGAAGCAGATCGAAATACTTTTTCACTATCTCCACTTCCGGGTTGCTAAGCGTAATGACCGGCACTATGTTGGGCGTAATCTTAACCGACTGCACCACACTCATGTCAATGTTTATATCCTTTTGGAAGTCGAGCGACAAAGCCAACAGATAGGCATCGATCTTATCGCTCAACACTCCTTTATATCTTAATATCTTATCAGGCCCTATGACCATGAGGGTGTTGGGTTTCACGGTATAATCTACGAGATTGACCTCAACCTGAAGCTCTCCCGACAGACACAACAGAATAGACATGCCGTTCATTCTCATCGGTTTCGACTCGATGTCGGCCTGTTGTATATCGACATCGCTCTGAAGATGAGACAGAAGATAATC
>JAIDXU010000259.1 GCA_029058455.1 Paramuribaculum sp. | reverse complement strand
ATACAAAGGTATGGATTTTTTTGAAAAGAGTGGATGATGAATACAAAAAAACGCAATATTTAACAAATATTAAGAAGTTTGAGCGTTTTTGGGGCTGTTTTCACCCTAAATTTCGATGTTAAAGCGCAAAAAATGCCGATGACTCTCAGGCCACCGGCATTTGAAAAGTTTGTGATACAGGATGATTATTCTTTTTCCTGGGCATTGCGGATGATTTCGCAGGCCATGTCGTAGATAGTGGTGTCGTCAAGCACTACAATACCACCGTCAGGACCCTGCTCGATGTGAACTCCGGCGTTTTTGCCAAACTCATAGTTTGAACCTCCGAAGTAGTTGCGCACTGTCTGTACGGTAACGTTGAGTTTGTCGGCAATCTGGTGGGTTGCGCCGTCGGGCAGACTATCTTTAATGCGACGAAGTTCGTTGAAAGTGATTGTTTTAGCCATAATATTATGGGTTTATAGGTTTATAAAAATTATCGTTTTTAGAAATTATGCGATAAATTTAGTGATAATTTTCGGAAGAATGATGTGAAATGAAATCTTTTTCGATATGTTTTAAAACATATTTTTGAGTCTGCCCTATCTAAACGGTTGAAATTTATCGGGTTTAGATTTTTTCAACGTCGGTTGACCTTATCCATGCGCGGTGGCTGTTGTCAACTTTCACGTCATACCATTTCACTGTCATGGAGTCGCCCGGAGCCGACACGCTGTCGAGTATCGACACCTTTGTGCCTTCGTGAAGCAGCATGGCCTCTTCGGTGCGGTCTTTAGGATCGCGGGGCGATGTCGAGAGAATTGTTGAGCGCGCGGTAATCACGGCTTCAGTGCGTGATGTCATGAGCGAGGATGATCGGAGTGTAACCACTATTGCGGCGACGGTGAGCGCCAGAAGCACCAAGGCGGCAAAGAAGCCGGCCTTGCGGAGTGTCACGGAGTTTCCGAATATATATACCGCAATACTACCTATCATAAGGCAGAAGATAGCAAACGAACACCATGCCCATGTGTCGGCGGTGTTGAGATTACAAACCGAATCAAGGCTGTTGCTCAGAAAAGATCCTTTGTCGCCGGGGCGGTCGGTGAGGCGGCTGTTGACAAATTCGAGATTTGTGCGCGCGTCGGCGTCGGAGGGGTCGATGCGGAGCGCACGTTCATAGGCCACTACCGCCATGCCGGGATTACCGAGACGGTAATAGGTGTTTCCGATGTTATACCACAGCTTGGCGGAGGTGCCGCAACTGTCGGCCGCCTGACGGTAGAGGTCGAGTGCGCGGGCATAGTCGTCGGAGGTATAGGCCGAATCGGCCTGAGCTATCAGAGCGCCCGGTTCATCAGCCCGTGCGATAAAGCCAAACGACGCGGCTAAAATAATCAGCAGAGATATTATTGCAGATTTCATGATAGTTGGCAGGGATTAGTTTTTAAGACGGTCGATAGTCGAAATTGTTTCGGCGGCTAAGTCATATAGCTCTTTGTCTGCACCTTGTGAGGCCGAGGGAGTGTAGCGCGCCATTTCGCAGCGGTCAATTACGTCGATAAATTCGGTAGCGGCACGGCTGCCGGCCTCTCCATAGCGTGACGAGAGGGTGGCTGTCACATTATCACGGCTCAGCTGGGAGGGCGACATCGAAAGCTTGTCGCTGAGATAGCCCCACAGAGCGCGGAGCAATTCCTCATAATATCGGTCTGATTCGCCACGTTTCAGCAGGGTTGCGGCGGTTTGCAGGCGCTTGCGGGCTGTTTTGCCGGCACGGGCGGTGCGTCGGCCCGCTACGTCGGCTCTCGCTCTGGCCGCTTTGCCATAGATCACTACGGCAGCTACGAGCATAACGACCACTCCGGCATAGAGCAGCCAATACCATGTCTTTTCAGCCACGGGTGTATGTGTCAAGGAAAGGTTGTCGTCAACGCGGCGTATGTGGAGAATATCGGTGTTTTTAACCTCGATATCCTTACGGTCAACCGATTCAGACGAGGGTGTGAGGCCTTTCACCACATGAATGTCGTAGGGGCTGGTGGTAAGGGTGACATATTCTTTTTTCGCGGGGTCGAAATACACAAACTTGTCGGTACCTATCTTGAAGTCGCCTACGGTGGTCGGCACGAATGTATATTCGATAGTCATGCTACCCGAAACGGTTGTGCCTGAAATTCGGGTGTCGATATTGCTCTGAGGAGTATATTGCTCGAATTCCGAGGGGAAATCGATGGTAGGCTCCTTTACATACTTTATATTGCCGGTGCCGGTGATTGTGTAGATAAGGGTTGCGGGGTCGTTGGTGCGGAAGCTGTTACCCACCAGTCGGGAATCGATATTGAAATGTCCCACGGCGCCTGTAAATCCTTCGGGCTGAGGCGACGGAAGCGGCATTACTTCGACCGAGGCGGTGTTGGAGCTTATTCTGATGTCGCGCTCCACAGGGTTGCGCATGGAGAAGAGACCCATGTTGACCGACTCATATTGCACTACGGTTATGTCGTAGTTGCCGGAGTTGATGGTAAGGGTGCCAGATTTCTGCGGGAAAATCACACACCGTTTCAACACGGCGGTGTAGTAGTTCTGGCCGCCGTAGCTTTCAACTTCGTTGAGAGCGGGGCGAACATCGAGGTCATCGATAAGAAATCCGTCAAAGCTCGGCTGAAGGGTGGGGCGGAACGAGGATATATTGTATTTGGTGTAGAGCTTTATGGTACACTCTATCGCCTCCTGCTCGTAGACTTTGGAGCGGGAGAGGATAATTCTCACCATCACGTCGCGTGAGTCGACATCTCTTGAAGCGCTTTGGGTGTTGATGTCGTCAATGCTCACCGGAGGCGCTCCCGCCGAGCCCTGTGAGCCGGCCGACGGGTCGGCCACGACTGTAAGTGTGGCGGCTTTAGTTGTGAGTTTGCGGCCGTCGCTCTGTATCGAGGCTTCGGGTATGGTATATGTGCCGGGTGAGCCTGCGCGATAGGTATAGGTGAAATCAATCGACGATGACGAGGTGGCCTGTCCGTTGATAACCTGATAGCTCTGACGGGTTGATCGCGCAGGTCCGAAAAGCAGTTTGCAGCCCTCTATCGGCGGTACGTTGAGAGCTGAAACATCCCCGCCGTTGGCAAAGCGGTAGGTCACGGCAAACTGTTGCCCCTCGCGCACTCTTTCGGGCGCCTGCAGCGTGAATGTAGGAGCTGCGAAACCCGTGGCGACGAGCGAAACTAATAAGCTGAGCAATATGAAAATACGCTTCATTGTTGGGATGACTGAAGGAGTTGTGGTGGTTATGATGCGGGAGAGTTGCGGAGAGAGTGGTATTGCGACCGGCGATTACCAGGGGTTGGTTATCTTGCGGCGTTTGGCCTGCTGAGATTTCTGACGCTGGGCCTCGACCTTACGGCGTGTGGCGGCTTCCTCATTTTCCATGGCTTTGAGTATCTGCTCTGCATTGGCGTCGCTCATGCCTTGATTCTGAGGCTGCTGGTCAGGTTTCTGCTTATCCTGATTCTGCTGGTTCTGTTTATTTTGCTGATCTTGATTCTGATCTTGGTTTTGATCCTGATTCTGCTGATTTTGTTGATTCTGCTGCTGATCCTGATTCTGTTGATCCTGATCTTGGTTCTGATCCTGGTTTTGGTCCTGATTCTGCTGCTCGTCGAGTTTCAGCTGGGCGAGTCTCAGGTTCTGACGTGCTTTGTCGTTACCGGGATTTTTGCGCAGTGCGTTTTTGTAGTTGTCAATGGCTTGCTGATATTGCTCCTGATTGAAAGCCATGTTGCCGAGATTGTAGCTTGCGGCTTCGGCCACGGCGATGTCTTCGGCATTTTTGGCAAGGGTCTGGAGAATTTTGTTAGCCTCGCCGAGCGGATTGTTCTCTGAGTTGGGATCGGCCGAACCGGCTTGTCTCAGATAGGAGGCGGCGAGATTGAACTGAGCCACTTCCGACAAAGGATTTTGCTCGAGAGCCTTTTTATACATCACCTCTGCCTCGGCAAACCGTTTCTCCTTATAGAGCTTGTTGCCGTCAACTATATAGTTGCGCTCATAACGGTTGGAACCGGCGGGCTGTTGGGCGGCAGCCGCTCCCGGGAGCATGAGGGCCAGCAGCACGACTGCGGCACCCGGACCCTTGCGTGTGGTCTTGGTGAAGAAGTTGATGCCTTTGAGCCAGGAAATCTTGCGGTAAGGAATTATAGTGTCGATCATAAGCAGTATAAGCGCTATGATGGCAAAAATCGGAAACAGCTCGGCGGAGGGTGAGGAGGTGAGTCGCTGATACTCCGCGCGGGTCATATTTGAAAGGGTTGAATTGAGATCGCCCACCACCGAAGGTGAAGCGCCGTTGAGATACACACCGTTACCTGCCTTGGCGATTTCACGCGCCGAAACTTCGTCAAGACGGGTGGTGACGGTCACACCCGATTCGTCGGTCATGTATTTGCCTTTCTGGCCGGGCACGGGAATGGGAGCGCCGTTGCCGCTGCCCACACCTATCACATCGACCTGAATACCCGCTTCGGCTGCGCGCTTGGCCTCGGCCACGGCGTCATCCTCAAAGTTCTCGCCATCGGTGATAATGATGATGGCGCGGTCGAAATCGGCGTCGGGGGTAAATGAGTTCATAGCCATGTCAATGGCCGAGCCTATCGCTGTGCCCTGAGTCGGCACCATGCCGGGATTGAGGTCGTTGAGAAACATCTTGGCCGATATATAGTCGGAGGTGATGGGGAGCTGGGTGTAGCTTTCGCCGGCAAACACTATCAGGCCGACCTTATCGTCGTTCATCTTGTCGATGAGCTTTTCGAGTATGAATTTTGCTCTCTGCAGGCGTGACACTCCACCCGGGTCGTCGGTAGATGAGGCAAGCATTGAGTTACTCACGTCGAGACATATCATCACCTCAATGCCTCTGGCTGTGGTCTCCTCGTTGACACCCGCTTTAGAGGGGGCTATGGGGCGTGCCACGGCTATTATCACCGCGGCGAGAGCCAGAAGTTCGAGCGATATTTTCACCCACCCGGTGTAGCGTGACACATCGGGCATCAGGCCCGAAGCGGCGGCATATTTGCCAAACCGGTTGAGCTTGCGTTTGCGCGACAGCCGGGCCGCCACATAGAGCAGGCCTATAAGGGGAACTGCAATAAGCAGATATAGATATTGGGGATTGGCGAAACTCATTCTTATATATCGGTTAAGGAGGTTGGATCACATATTGAGGGATATTTCTTTCTCAGACGCGGCTCACGGCATTGATCTCAGTACGCTGTTTCTCAATATCAGTTCGAGAGCCAGCAGAAGCAGGGCGAGAATACCCCAGGGAAGATAATTGTCTTCGGTGTGGGTGAAGTTTCTCACGTCGATGGCGGTTTTTTCGAGAGAGTCGATTTCGCTGAAAATATCGTTGAGCACGGTGTTGTCGGTGGCTCGGAAATATTTGCCGCCGGTGGTTGAGGCTATATTGCGCAGGGTGGCCTCGTCGATCACAACGGGCATACGCACATAATCTATCCGGCCAAACTCGTTTTCCATCGGGAAGGGTGCGTCACCGTTGGTGCCGATACCGATGGTGTAGACCTTAATGCCATATTTACGGGCAATGTCGGCTGCAGTCTGGGGAGCCACGACTCCGGCGTTGTTCGAACCGTCGGTTATAAGGATAATGCTTTTTGACTTAGCTTTGCCATCTTTAATGCGGTTGATCGAAGTAGCCAGACCGTCGCCTATGGCGGTGTTGTCTTCAAGCATACCCATCTTTATGTCGTTGATATAGTTAACGAGCATTGCGCGGTCGGTGGTCATAGGCACTGCGGTAAAGCTCTCGCCGGCAAAGATCACTATGCCGATATTATCGTCGGGGCGACCGGCCACAAACTTGGCGGCAACCTCTTTGGCAGCCTCAAAACGGTCGGGCTTGAAATCGCGGGCGAGCATCGACGAGCTGATGTCGAGGGCTATTACGATATCGGTGCCTTCGGTCGACGAAGTGCTCCAGCGATCGCGTATCTGCGGCCTCGCAAGCACCACTATCAGCGCGGCTATTGCGAGAAGTCTCACAAAAAACATGGCGTGGAGCAACAATGCCCTTACGCTCACGCCGGTTTTGGCAAAGGGTGCAAGCGTCGACATGGCTACAGAGGCGTGGAGACGGCCCCGTTTCCACACATACCATGCTATATAAGGAAGGAGAATCAATAATCCCCACAGATATTCAGGATGGGCAAACATCATGGCTTGACAATGTTAAGAGGGGTTTTGGGTAGGTTGACCGCCTGTAGCCTCGGGCTTTTGTTCAGGCTCAGGCTGAGGCTTGGTTTCGTCAACAAAATTTATGGCTGAGCGCATAACGGCGGCATTGTCGTCGGGCAGCGGGCGCACTTTGGCAAATTTCACGAAGTCGGCCATCTCGAGCACCGAGTTGAGCATCTTGCCGGTGAGACGGGTGGCCTCGTTGTGCTGCAGGGCGTGGCGTATCTGGGTAGAGGTCATTTCCATAGCGGAGATACCGAAGCGGCGGTAGAGATACACACGCAGAATGTCGGTGAGGCGGGTGTAGTAGGCTTTTTCCTCGCCGCGCTCGCAGAGACCTTCCGAACGGAGTTCCTCAAGCATACGCATAGCCATTTCGTAGGGCGGCTCCTGCTTCTCGACCTTGACGGCGACAGGCTGACCGTTTTTGCGATGGGTCACTATCCACCATATTCCTAAACCGGCGGATGCGAGTATGAGGAGAATCCACCAGCCGTAGTCGGCAAACCAGTCGGGCACATAGTCGAAAATCTGTCGTTTGGGCGACAGCACGTCGGCATAGTCGTGGATTGATTTGAGCGTATCAACATCACAGGGCAATACCTTCAGCACCGGGCGGTTGGAGAAGAAAGTGTCATTTCCGACTATGCACATCACCGGCGGGAGGGTGTAGACGCCGCTGTCGAACGACTGCACTATTATGTCGGCGAGCATCTGACGGCGACCGTTGCCGAGGTCGGAGATTTTTTGCGGGCCGACTTTGGCGATTTCCACATCCTGCCATATCGAATCGGGTAGAAGCAGAGGCACACTGTCGGGCAGATCACCCAATATCTCGAGGTGGAGGGTGGTCTGACGGCCCATTTCCATTACGGTTGAGTCGAGCTCGGCTTTCATGATGAGCTGCCCGGGGCGCTGAGCCGACAGGCCGGAGGCCGAGAGAGCCGCGATAGTTACTAAGGCATATATGAGTTTTCTGACAGTCATATCTTTAGAATGGGATGAGGAAATTTATCTTGTGCCGCGACGGCGAAAGAG
>JAIDXU010000258.1 GCA_029058455.1 Paramuribaculum sp. | reverse complement strand
ACGGCGGGATAGCTCAGTTGGTTAGAGCGTCGGATTCATAACCCGGAGGTCCCGAGTTCAATTCTCGGTCCCGCTACAAAGAGGGCATATCATCAGGATATGCTCTCTTGTCGTATATTGACCGGTAGGTTGGAGGGTTTGCCACCCGGTTGCAAAATATAAGTTGTAATTTTGTGATGAAATAAAAAAACAAAAGCCACAAATGGAACTTATATATTCATTACTTTTCATGCTCAACGAGATGTCACCCTACATCTTGTTAGGCTTCTTTATTGCGGGAATATTTCATGCGTTTATTCCGCAAAAAACTTTTGCCCGCCATCTTTCAGGCACCGGTTGGCGCCCGGTTATTAAATCGGCAATGATAGGAGTGCCTTTACCCTTGTGTTCGTGCGGAGTGTTGCCCAGCGCGATAGCTATGCGAAGAAACGGAGCCTCGAGGGCTGCGTCAACCTCATTTCTGGTATCGACGCCTCAGACCGGTGTCGACAGCATTGCTGCTACATGGAGTCTGCTCGGGCCGGCGTTTGCGGTCATACGTCCTATTGCAGCTCTCACCACCGCATTTTTCGGTGGTATTGCCGTCGGCAAATCAGAGAATGAGACAACGGTTGTAGCCGCCGTGCAGGAGAGTGATGACATGGAGAAGAAAACTTTTGGGCAGAAACTGCTGTCGTCGTTGCGCTACGGATTTATCGACCTTGTGAGCAGCATAGGAGGCTGGCTTGTAGCGGGACTTATAATTGCGGCGCTAATCACCGTTTATGTGCCTGCCGATTTCTTTTCGGTGTTGGGTAAGAATCCGTTGTTTTCGATGATAGCCGTGCTGATTATAGCGATACCGATGTATGTATGTGCCACCGGTTCGATACCTATCGCCATGTCGCTCATGCTTAAAGGTCTGTCGCCCGGCACTGCACTGGTGCTTCTTATGGCCGGTCCTGCGGCAAACTTCGCCTCCTTTACTCTTATCTCACGAGAAATGGGCAAGAAAGCGGCTTCTATCTATCTTGCCTCAATAATTATCGGAGCACTTGCATTCGGTCTCGCTATCGATTATCTGCTTCCCACATCATGGTTTGATCTTGGCGCCGCTCATGATATTTCACGTCACTGCTGTCATTTCGACGT
Organism: Paramuribaculum sp.; assembly: GCA_029058455.1. Taxonomy (GTDB): domain Bacteria; phylum Bacteroidota; class Bacteroidia; order Bacteroidales; family Muribaculaceae; genus Paramuribaculum. Next base: position 6,141 of record JAIDXU010000258.1, on the reverse strand, counting down.
TTTTCCGAGCATCTGTTCCGCCATACTTACCGTCTTGCTCCTTATTGCCCTGTTTAGAAGACATAAACATAATCATATAACCATCACCAATATGACTAAAGAATATACTATTAAAGGAATGAATTGCCCTCACTGTCAGGCTGCCGTTACCAAAAGTATCAATTCGGTTGCCGGAGTTAAGCAGGTGGATGTTAACCTCTCGACCGGTAAGGCTACCGTAGAGGGTGAGCATGACGCCGAAGAACTTATCGCAGCCGTTAGAAACGCAGGTTTTGACGTGGTTAAGTAACTTATCGTCACGATAAAGAAATTCCGGTAATCAGATCAGGCTAATGCCTGTCACGATTACCGGAATTTTTATGGATATTTGGGTCTAATATCAGTCGAGAGTGGCGATCACTTCGATTTCAACAAGCACCTGTTTGGGAAGCTCGCGAACAGCCACGGCCGAGCGGGCGGGATAGGGAGCGGTAAATTCCTGACCGTAAACTTCGTTCATTTCACCGAAGAGGCTCATGTCGGCAAGGAAAACGGTAGTCTTGACAACATTGTCGATAGTCACGCCGGCTTCTTTGAGGATAGCCTTGATGTTAGAAATCGACTGTGCGGTCTGGGCTTTGATACCTTCGGGAATCGAGCCGTCGGCGGGATTGAGGGGTATCTGACCTGAGCAGAAGAGGATATTGCCACATTTGATAGCCTGGCTGTAGGGGCCGATTGCACCGGGAGCTCCGGTGGTTGCTACTTCAATCTTTTTCATTGTGAATTGGTTTTAAGAATATTATAGATTGGTGTTTAACTTTTGGTTTCATCTTTTAGGGAGGAGGTCATGAGGTTGAGAGAGGTGATGCCATAGTTGTCGGCCAGAGTTATCTCGGCATCAGAGATATGAGCCGCGATTTTTTCTACGCCGTCGAAGTTGGTTGAAAACTCGGGAATGAAATCATCCGAGCCATAATTCCCGAGCCGCTTGAGCACTTCGCCCACAGTAAGCTGGTTGACATCAACAGCGGGTATGAGCGGATGGTTGGAGGATTGATGATCTTCAATCGAACCGAACAATATCAGCCCTACATCTTTAAGCCTCCACACTATGTTGGTAACAAGGCGCTCGGGGAGGTCATATTCCGTGGCGAGTTGGGCGGATGTCACGGGAGGCATGTTGCGGATATATCTTTTGGCAATGACCGCCATGACAGCGAGAGTGACTTTTTGTTTGTAGTAGAGAGATATGTTGTCGACATCCTGATAGAAATTAAACCGACCTATGTTTTGGGATGCATAGCATAGCAGGGCGCCGATAAGGGTTATGAGCCATGTGAGCTGCATCCATATCAGCATAAGGGGGAGGAAAGAGAAGCTGCCGTAGATGGCATTATATTTGGTGACATACATCTGACCGGTGACAAACAGCCATTGAATGACATGGAAAGCTGTGCCAACCGCCACACCCGCCAATAGAGCGTTGATAAACTTTACCTTGGCGTTGGGTATAAGCATATATGCGCCGGCAAAAAACAGCCATGTGAGAGCAAGACTCACTCCGTCGAGTATAAGTTTGACCGATTCGCCGATAAACGGTATGAAATTGATTTTTTGCAGTGTGCTTGACATTACCACCTGTATGCCGCCCGCACATATCATGAGCACAGGCAAGACAATGAAAATGGCAAGATAGTCGGTGACCTTGCGCCACATGGTGCGACCCTGTTTTATCTGCCAGATGGAGTTGAAGCTGTCTTCAACGCTGCTTAACAGCGAAATCAAGGTATAGAGCAGGAATATTATGCCGATTCCTACAAACAAACCTTCGGTGGCCTGATTGAGATAGCGGTCAACGAAGTCAAAGGCAAGTGCAAGCGTTTGTTTCTGAGCGGGAAAGGTGGAATAGAGCTGAGTCATCAGCTGATCCTGAAACCCGAATCCGCGAAATATCGCCAGAATCATGGCCAGAGCCGGCACTATGGCGAGCACCGTGCGGTAGGTCATGGCACAGGCCGTTGACTGCAGGTCGGAGTCAAGAAATGATCTTATGGTGAGGTTGGCGGTTTTTACGGCATTGACTTTAAACGTGTTGCGTCGGTCACGCCATACTCCTTCCGAGCAATAATACCACCACTTCATAACCTTGTTATAGAGGCGTGTGAAGCGTGAAGGGGTATTTTCCGGTTGTGGAGTCGGAGCGGGGATAGAGTTGGTGTCAGGAGTAGGGTTGGAAGTCGCCATATAGAAAATTCTGAATAGTTGTCAGAATTATAAACCCTCAATCAGTGGAAATGGTTATGGAAATTACACAGTTTCTCAGAGTCTCTCAGAGTTCGTCGGTGAGTTCATCGGTGAGTTCGGTTGTGTATATATCCTCATCATAATCATCATAACCGGGCTTCGGAGCGGTGTTGATTTCATATAGAATATAGGCGAGAAAAGCCATTCCGCCTATTGCAAGGCCTGAGAGAATACCGCAGAGAAAACCGAGTCCGAAACGTGATTTATGACGGTCGGAGTGTTGTCTGACGCGGTGGCGGCGGTAGTGGCGGTCGTCGGGCTCCTCTAATTCTGAAGATACCACACTCTTGACCGGCGATGATGTCTCTGCGGGTTGAGCAGGTGCAGCCTCGGGCGCAGGTTCGGTTACAGGTTCAGGCTCAGGCTCCGATATTGGCTGAGGCACTATGATTTCTTCTTCTACCGGATTGGTTGGAACAACAACGGGATGAGGCTCGATTTCAACCACCGGTGTAACATTGTCGGGAGTTTCAGGTATTGAAACAACCGGTGGGATAACTTCTGCCACTTCGCCCGGAACGACCACAGGTTGAGGCTCGGGGATATACTCCTCTTCAATCGGCTCGGGTAAGGTTTCTTCAACCGGCTCAACAACTACCGGTATTTCCGCCGCCGGCTCTACGACTACAGGTATTTCTGTGATCGGCTCATCGGCTGTGGGCAATTGCTCGATAACCTCAGGTTCAACAACAGTCTCTTCCGGAGCGGGATTGTCGAGATTGTCGATTTTATCAAGCATTTGGTCAGACACGGCGTCGCAAAGCTCGTCAGGCATAAAAGCAGCAAAGGGAGCGTTGACAATAGCTGCCGCCTCAGAGGTTGGAGTGAAGGTGACTTCTTTTTCTCCTACATTGGATGTAGTGACCGAAAAGGTACCGAATCCGGTGATTTTAACATCTTCGCCCTCGGCCAATATATTGGCTATCTCGGCAAAAATTTCTTTGGCGATGACTACTTTCTGATCCTCGTCAATATCATCAAAACCGGTCAGACCGGCTGCAAGGCGGCGCAGAGAAATCTTATCATTCATTTCCAAGTCGTTTTTTTAATACTACACTCTGACGAAACACCATATCGATATGAGGCGGCAAAAGCATACGCTTGCCGGTGGCTGAATCGATTTCAATCTTTTCATCATGTTTTTCGGCCGAAAAATTGCCGAAGCCCGGAAAGGCCACGGTGTCGAGGTCGGCACAGTGAGTCACAATTGCCGAGGCCGTTGCGCTGACAAATGATTCAAGAAAACGGGCGTCAAGTCCGGTGCGTGATGCCAGTCTTTCGGCCAATTGTTTAGTGCTTAATGTCATGAGAGTTGTGGATATTAAAAAATTTTCTCTTTGATGGCAAATCTCGGCCGGTTTTTCACCTCATTGAATATCTTGCCGATATATTCTCCCACCACACCGAGCGCAACGAGAATGAGGCTGCCGAGAAACCACACCGACAGCATTAGTGATGTCCATCCCGGAATAGTGTCGTGGCCGAAATAGGAGATGAATACATAGACCGACATGGCAATGTCGAGCACCAGCAGGGCGATTCCGACAAAGAATATCAGTCTGAGAGGGCGGGAGGTGAAGCTTGTAATGCCGTCAACCGAGAAGCTGAGCATTTTGGCCAACGGATATTTTGATTCGCCGGCTATGCGGGGATGGCGTGTATAGGTCACAGTGGCTGTCTTAAGGCCTATCTGCGGTACTATACCTCTAAGAAACAGGTTGCTCTCGTTATATTGCGCAAGGAGCTCGATAGCTCTTGCGCTCATCAGGCGATAGTCTGCGTGGTCGTAGATGGTCTCAAGACCCATTTTGCGCTGAAAAGAGTAGAAGGCATGGGCGGTTGACCGTTTGAACCATGTGTCGCTGGCTCTTGACGACCTCACGCCATAGACTATCTCGACTCCCTGATTGTTGAACAGTTCTACCATTTCGACCATCACTTCGGGATCGTCCTGAAGGTCGGCGTCGATAGAGATCGCGCAGTCACAAAGGGGCAGGGCTTCGAGGAGTCCGGCAAGCAGAGCATACTGATGGCCTCGGTTGTGGGCCAGTGAAATGCCTTTTACTCTCGGGTCACGGGCATGAAACTCCGATATGATGCCCCATGTATTGTCACGGCTGCCGTCGTCGCTGCACACCACGCAGCTGTTTTGCGCGTCGATGAGCTGTTTTTCTCCCATACGGTCGATCAGCTCAAGCAACTTGGTGAGAGAAAACGACAAAGCTTCCTCTTCATTATAACAAGGCACCACCACCGCCAGCCTTGTGAGGCGGGCGGAGTGGTGGTGAGTATTGTTGTTAAGTTCAGCCATGAGTCTACACTGTGGCGGGTGGCAGATTAATAGTTGCGGGCAAAAATCACTCTGCGGTGAGAGGGTTTGCCTGTGAGCATGTCAACACCTTCTTCCTCGGGAGCGTCGAGAGGAATACATCTTATGGTAGCTTTTGTTTCCTCTTTGATGCGCTCTTCGGTCTCAGTGGTTCCGTCCCAGTGGGCGAGTATGAAGCCGCCGCGCTCAAGAGCTTCTTTAAACTCTTCCCAGGTGTCGACTTTCACGGTCATGTTTTCGCGCTGACGGAGAGCTTTGAGATAGATGTTGTTTTGAATTTCCTCAAGCAGATTGCGGGTATATTCGGCTATTCCTTCGAGGGGTGCCTCATGCTTTTCGAGGGTGTCACGTCTCATTACCTCGACGGTGCCGTTCTTAATGTCGCGGGCTCCGAGCACCAGGCGAACAGGCACACCCTTGAGCTCATAATCGGCAAACTTAAATCCGGGACGACGATTGTCGGCGTCATCATATTTCACCGAAATGCCCATATCCTTAAACTGTTTTACGATAGGCTCAACCACGGCTGAGATTTCGGCAAGCTGCTCGGCATTTTTATAGATAGGCACTATGACTACCTGAATAGGTGCGAGATGGGGAGGAAGCACGAGGCCGTTGTCATCGCTATGGGTCATGATGAGCGCACCCATCAGACGGGTGGAAACGCCCCATGAGGTAGCCCAGACATATTCGGGTTTGTTTTCGCGGTTTACAAACTGCACGTCGAAAGCTTTTGCGAAATTCTGACCGAGGAAGTGAGATGTGCCGCTCTGAAGGGCTTTGCCATCCTGCATCATAGCCTCGATAGTGTAGGTTTCAATAGCGCCGGCAAAACGTTCGTTGGCGCTCTTGACACCTTTCACAACGGGTACTGCCATATATTTCTCGGCGAAATCGGCATATACATTTATCATCTTGATAGCCTCTTCCATCGCTTCGTCGGCGGTGGCGTGGGCGGTGTGGCCCTCCTGCCAGAGAAATTCAGCGGTGCGGAGGAACATGCGTGTGCGCATTTCCCATCTCATCACGTTGGCCCACTGGTTGATGAGCAGAGGAAGATCACGGTAGGAGTGAATCCAGTTGCGATAGGTGTTCCAGATTATTGTCTCGGAAGTTGGGCGGATAATAAGTTCTTCTTCAAGACGTGCGTCGGGGTCAACCACCACACCGTTGCCTTCGGGATCGTTGATGAGGCGGTGGTGGGTCACTACTGCACATTCCTTGGCAAAGCCTTCTACATGTTCGGCCTCTCGGCTCAGAAATGATTTGGGAATCAGCAGGGGGAAGTAAGCATTCTGCACGCCTTGCTCTTTGAACATGGTGTCGAGCTGATGTTGCATTTTTTCCCAGATGGCATAGCCATAGGGTTTGATCACCATGCAGCCTCTCACGGCTGATTGCTCGGCAAGGTCGGCTTTGACCACAAGCTCGTTATACCATTGTGAATAGTTTTCGCTGCGCTTAGTGAGGTCTTTTAATTCTATAGCCTTTTGAATATGAGTAGGATTGATTTTTTTTATAAGCTT
>JAIDXU010000257.1 GCA_029058455.1 Paramuribaculum sp. | reverse complement strand
CCGTCAGGATGCGACTGCCTATATCCGTCAGGGTACTATCAAAGATATCCCCATGTCATGTACTTTAGGCATGGATAACACTCCCACTTCCGATAAAGAGCTGACAAATGGTGAGAGCATCTATTATCAGAGTATCGATCTGGCCGAGGAGGGATCGGGTATCGCTGACACCGATCAGGGAGATAGTGACTTTGAAAAATGGGTGTGTGTGGTTAATAATGGCATTATGCGTGGATCGCACACCTATTCTGCGCCCTCGATGTTCTTCTATGAAAACATGCAGGGTGACAAGTCAAACGAGCCTGACAAGGAAAAATATAATAAGGAGCCGAACTATAAGGATGTTCAGGATTTTATTAACGATCTTAAAGAAAATCCCACCGACGAGAGCATAGTGCCCTGGAATTATGACACCAAAGATAACGTGCCTTACGGAACCTATATCGAAGTCGAAGGTTATTATCTGTCGCAACACGGTCTCAATCCGGGTGCCGGTCCGATTAAATATCGCTTTATGTTGGGCAAAAACACCACTTATAACTTTGACGCCCAGCGCAACCATCACTATAAGGTGACTCTCGGTTTTAACGGATGGGCCAATCAGCCTGAGTGGCATATCGACTATGTGGAGGAAAGTCCCGGTCTCTATGTTCCCGACCGTTTCTATATGCCTTATCTGTATAATCAGAAAGCTAACTATCCTGTGAAATTTAATGGCAACTGTAAGAGTATAAAGATCGAGATACTTGAAAACAGCTGGGGACCGAAGAAAATCGACGACTATACCGAGGCTCCCCCTGAGAGAGTTCCTTCCATAACTAAGCCTAAAGACCCCAACATGCCTGAAGAATATTACGACTTTGTATGGAATAGACCTGTATGGAATGAATATCGAGGTACTACCCACCCATATCTCGGTTATCTTGCTTTGACCGTGCCTTCTGATAACCCAAGTGCCAATATCTTGCTGGATGTTGATTATAGTCCTCTAAACGATGGTGGCTTAAAGGCATACGCTCAGCTTCAGGCTTTCTATGAAGCAAGCAGTGTTACTTATGATGGTGAGACTTATGAGAATGGCTCACCTAATGACAAAAATTATATACCCCAAAATGTAAGAGAATTTACCGACTTCTCAACTGTCGGAAATCATAACACGGAAAATAGTGAGGGTGTTACCCTTAATGAATATACCATTACCCGCAGAACTGAAGATGGTTGTGATTTTGAGGTTCCGTTTTTTACACGCCCGAAGAATATGATTCATAATTCGGACTTTTCGGGTAATAATCCATATCGTTATTTCATTCGATATGCTAAGGTTATGGTAACCGCTGTATTTGAGACTTCTCTCGGAACAGTTCGTGACACAGCCTATACCGACGTGATTCAGGTGCCGCGTACTCAGAATCCTAAAGCTGTGTGGCGTAAGTCGGGTAGCACAGAGACCTTTAAATTTATTCTAACCCGAGGCATAGGCCCGGGTGGTAATGATAACTTTATGGCGGTGACCTCCGACGGCTCATGGACTGCCGAGGTTGATGATGTGGGTCAGTCTTCAAACTTCACAATCTCTACCTTGCCCGAAGGACGATATATATCGGCCACCAACAAGAAAATTGAGGGTCGAACTGGATCTAAAGTAGTCTTTCAGGTTAATTTTGGCGGAGCAACCAGTGCATGCGGAATTATAACCGTGAGATATCATGGCAATAATTGTGTGCATAAACTTATGCTGCGTCAGGGTTATGAGCCTATTCAGCTTACCGATAGAAAAACATTGTGGACAAGCTATAATCTTTTGTCGGCCAAGGACTCCAAGTCAAAGTTCAATGGCAATATCCTCAATTATACGAGTATGTCGAGCGGAGATGATGTTGTAGAAGGAGTTGTTACCAATGCCCCTCAATTTTTAGGATCGTTGTTTAAGAAAGGAAACTATAATCAAGGTATTCTTGCCGATAATGGTGAGCAATATCCTCCATTGGTTAATGCCACTCCGTATAAATTTCAGATTACCAATACCGCTGACTTGCTTAGTTGGGGTGATATTAGAAGCGTTGGTAATAATAGTTCTACTGGATCTTCTTCGGGTGCTAAAAATGATAAGACTTCATGGCAGTGGGCTAAGTTTAAGATTGACGGCAAGACTTACCGAGTGCCGGATTATGACGATTTCCGTGATATTACCGATAACTGCGATTTTGGTTTTGGCGCTCTTTATGGTGATGGAGCTAAGGAGACGCAGCTCGATTATTATGATGCTGTCGGTTTTGACCATGAACAAGATGAAAAATATAAAACAAGCGGTAGTATATATGGTAGCCGTGGTTGTATAGTCTATAATCAGAATACCGCTGCGCAGATATTCTTTCCTATCGGCAAGCAGGGTAATGGTCGACGCACTTGCTTTAATTTGCAAGGCCAGACAGCCGGAGTAATGCGTTATGCTGACGTGTCAAACCTACTTACTGGAGCTGCTGATACTTTTCGTCCTATGGACTATAATCTTGGTCACTTCCCGGGAGCAATTTATTGGATTAGACAGACTTGGACTAATAATGGTAGTAATAACGTAGCAGAATGGTGTGGCGGTTGGGATATGAACTTTATGAATGTTCACTTCAATGCCTATACCGATAACGGTTGGCGTGACGCTCTGCCGATACGCCTCGTAGTTGATTAACTAACTCCGGTAGAAAACTTAATACCAAATAAGACCAATAAGTCTGACAGGAGCTTATTGGTCTTATTTGTCTAATGATCCCCCTCATATAGAGAGTCACCCCTCCGGGGTTCTTGGTAGGAGTGCGCTCTTTCCACGGGTTACACCCGTGGTTAACTACTTTCACCCCTCCGGGGTTGGGAGATTGGGGTGTTCTTTCCGTGGTTTACATCGGTCACCCCTCCGGGGGGTTCTTGGTGGGAGTGCGCTCTGTCCGCGGGTTATCACCCGCGGTTAACTACTTTCACCCCTCCGGGGTTGGGAGATTGGGGTGATCTCTCCGAGGTTTACATCGGTCACCCCTCCGGGGTTGGGAGATTGGGGTGATCTCTCCGAGGTTTACATCGGTCACCCCTCCGGGGTTGGGAGATTGGGATGTTCTTTCCGAGGTTTACATCGGTCACCCCTCCGGGGTGGTAGCAGCTAAGATGGCGTAAGAGGAGGAAGCCCGCAGAGCGGGCGTAGGATGTAAACCGCGGGTGTCAACCCGCGGCTCGCTATCCTCCAAGAAAGAACCCCGGAGGGGTGACTCAATACCGCGACGAGCATACTACGTCTACGCAGTTACCCCCGCCCTATCACAGGTATTTGAATCAGATAGAAGATTTTGGTGGAAGAAAATAGGGGAATATGGGGAATTGTGTGTAAATTTGCATTTCTGATTCATCAACAAGGTATTCACGCCCTATTTTTAAGACAGTATAACCTCATGACATTCAAAATTCATTTATCACAGATTGCCGGTTTTACCGTATGGTGTTTGGCTATGATGTTGTCGGTCGGAGCCGAAGCCTCAATGCCCGCCGCACCTCTGTCGCCCGATCGCGATCAGCTTACCGATACACTGATCATTGCAAATGTCGATTCGATTTATTTCAGCGACGGCATGGCGATTCATCCCGCCGATACCCTCAACATTCACACATCACGCTATTTCGCCACTTATACCCCGGCTTATGATGTGCCTTTGATTTTCGACAACTATAACTTCTATAACGGGGTGAGCATACGCTCCGTTGAGCTGGCCGACAGCCTGCGTCAGATTCTCGGACCTGATGCCGACTGGCTGATAGATATAGCGATAAGCAATGCCACGCTGCAACATGCACGTCAGAACTACATGACCCTCAATCCCGACAGGATAGTGTATAATCTCTCGCAGATGCCGTCGCCTCCCACTCATTATAATGCCACGGTGACTCCGGGATCGAGAACCATCAATGTCTATGAAATAAAGATCGAACCGGCCAAGACTGCCGAAAACATCACCCCCGAGGTGAAGCAATTTCACTGGTTGAGAAATTTTGACGCGTCGCTCGATTTCTCACAGGCCTATATCTCGCCCAACTGGTATCAGGGCGGTAGCAACAACCTCAATATCCTCGGCCATGTGAAATATAATGTGAGACTCAACGAGAAGTTTCATCCCAATCTGAAATTTGACACTACGGTTGAATATAGGGTTGGTGTCAACAATGCCCCCGACGATACAACCCGCAAGTATAACATCACCGAGGACCTCTTTCAGTTATATACCAACTTCGGTTATAAGGCCGCTCATAACTGGTATTATTCAGTGACCGGAAGCTTCAAGACCCAGCTGCTTAAGAATTATGCCAGCAATTCCCACAACTTGAAGGCCGCGTTTCTGTCGCCCGGTACTCTCAGTGTCGGTATCGGTATGACATATTCGAAGAATACCAAGAATTGCAACTTCTCGGCTTCTATCAACCCCTTGGCCTACGAGCTCAAAACTTGTATCAATGAGGAAATGAACCCCACGTCGCAGGGCATTCCGGAGGGAAAGAAAACCAAGTCAAGCTATGGTAGCAACACCGAGCTTAAATTTGTATGGCGCCTGAGATATAACATCACTTATAACTCACGCCTATATATGTTTACAAACTATGACTATGCGCAGGGCGACTGGGAAAACACCATGTCGTTTGACATCAACAGGTTTCTCAGAACCAAGATTCAATGGCATGTGCGCTATGACACACAGACCCGCCGTCTGCCCGACAGCGACTGGCACCGTTTCCAGCTCAAGGAGATACTTTCGTTTGGCGTGAGCTATAAGTTCTCAAATGTGTGATCGGCGGCTGATAGTCGTGATCGCGGCGATTGTGTTGCCGCTACTCGGCGTGGCGCAAAATCGGGCCGAAGATCTGATCGGCCGACTCGAGGAGCGTGGCGCCGACCTGATCGAGGGAATATGGCGACTCACTTCCGGCTCTATGGCCACGATAGCGATAGAGCGGAGCGGGGAGTGTGACCCGGGTGATCCTCTCGACAGGAGATATGAAATGTGGGTCATCACCGCTCCCGACCGCTCGCTGCTGCCGGGAATGTCGGTGGGAAAGCTGCGCGCCACCGCTACCGAAGGGGAGTATGAGGCTGAGATGCTTGTTGACCCTCCCGTGGCATTAGCTGCCGGCGCGGTCAGGAAAGCGGGCGTGAGCCGCAAGGTTGTGATGCGTATTCACGACTCGGGCTCGAAGCTGGAGTTTATTCCCCGCACTCCGCGGGTGGCTCTGTCGGCTTATATCTCATTGCCGTTTCTGTTTGTAAGACCCTCGTTGCGCACCCGCGAGAGCCGGGCCGGCGAGAAAGCGCGTCATGGTGCGCTGAGAGTTTATCCGAGGCCGTCGGTGCCTCATGAACCGGTTTATTTTTAAGATCGAGACGTTATGAGGTGGATAGTGTTGACGGTTGTGACGCTCCTGTCGCTTATGGTGACGGCGCTATCGGCTCCGCGCCGTGTCAAGACCACACGCGGCAACCGTCTGAAGGCTGAATATGTGGCTTCGGTCACAGCAAGTCCCGATAGTGTGGCGGGTGACAGCGTAATCTCCCATATAGGGTTGTCGGGCTATGACAAACCGTTGAGGTCGAGGCGCGAAAGCATGTTTGTGACCAACAGATCGCAGCGCCACGTTTCGGCGCTGGAAGTGCTGATAGCCTATACCGACATGTCGGGGCGCACTCTTCACCGGCGATCGGTGACGCTCAAGCTTGATTTGTCTCCGGGCGAGACTTCAAGAGTGGAGTTCGGCTCATGGGACAGCCAGCAGTCATTCTATTACCACCGCTCTCCGCGCCCCGCAAAGGCACAGGCAACGCCATATAATATAAAATGCAGAATATCAAGTCTCTCATCGGGAGACACCATATTTGTTTCTTCTTCTTCTGATAAGATTTATGAGCAAAAGCAGTGAAAAGAATTTCGACAGCAACCTGCCGGACGGCAAACTGAGCCAGTTGGACACCGGCAATCTCGCACGGGTGTTGTGGCAGTATTAC